>DNIF01000254.1 GCA_003485715.1 Gammaproteobacteria bacterium | reverse complement strand
TCACCGCCGGTGTCGGCGCAAGCTCGCGCAGCGCCTGGGTCAGTCGATCAAGGCCGCTCTCGATGGCTGTGTCGATGGTTGCCCCGCTGGCGGTCCAGCGGGTGATGGCGTCCGGCGTGCGCAGGCGCCAGCCGACTGCGGCGCTGCCGTCGGCTCCCTGCTCGACGACACCGACGAGGACCACTTCCGCCGACCGCTCCGCGGCGAGGGCATCCAGTTGCGGCGCGAGCAAGTCATCGCCCGCCGTGATGAGCGCCGTATCGAGCGCCACCAGCGGTAGCCGCAGGGGCAGGGCCCGGCGGGTGGCTGCGGCCCGCAACCCATCCGCGAAGCCGGCAGCGTCTTCTTCCGTCACCCACTCGAAGCTGCCGCCTTGTCCGATGCCGAGGGCCACCAGCGTGACCGGCCTGATCGGTGACCACACCGCTCGGCCCGCGGATTCCAGCGCCGCACGCAGTGCCTCGGGGTCGAAGCGCAGTTGCAGGGCGGTGCGAGCCGGCTCGAGTTCGCCCTGGGGATTGATGCGCCCGGGGAGGTTCACGTAGCCGCGTTCCAGCACCAGGGTGTCGATCTGCCCGCCCAGGCGTGCGGCGAGGGTGTCGCCCGGCGCGGCTGCCTCGCCCGTCAGGCGGAGCAGCACCTCGGCCAGACCCGCCTGCGCTGCGGCCGCCGCGGCCTCCGGCGTGGTGTCCGCGACCGGCACGCTGACACGGTAGAGGTCCACGCGCTCAAGGGCGTGGACCGGAAGCGATACGAAGAAGGCGCATGCGGCGAGCAGCCGGGTTAGCAGACAGAGCAGATGGTGACGCATGGCTGCACGCTAGGGGGGCAGGGCTCTGGCGGTCAAGCGGGGCGGTGATGGCCGGCTAACACATCCCGCTCCGGTATCCGCATGACTCTGACCCCTTTGACCCGGGCAGCGACGGTCTCGCCCACCGGGCGGTGCGCCGTTACCATTCGGGCCATGACCGACACTGAACGCCCTGCCCTGACCTACGCCGCCGCCGGTGTCGACATTGACGCCGGCAATGCACTCGTCGAACGCATCAAGCCGGCCGTCGGGCGCACCCGGCGCCCCGGGGTGATGGGTGGCATCGGCGGCTTCGGTGGCCTGTTCGACCTCAAGCCGACCGGCTATCGGGATCCGCTGCTGGTGGCCAGCACCGATGGCGTCGGCACCAAGCTCGAACTCGCCATTGCACTCGATCGGCACGACGGGATCGGCGTGGACCTGGTGGCCATGTGCGTGAACGATCTGGTGGTGCAGGGGGCCGAGCCGCTGTTCTTCCTCGACTACTTCGCCACCGGGCGGCTGGAGGTGGACCGTGCCGCCCGAGTGGTGGAGGGGATCGCGCGCGGCTGCCAGGAGGCCGGATGCGCACTCATCGGCGGTGAGACCGCCGAGATGCCCGGCATGTACGCCGATGGCCACTACGACCTCGCCGGCTTCGCCGTCGGTGCCGTGGAGCGCGATGCCGTGGTGGACGGCGCGCGCGTCGCACCGGGTGACGCCGTCATCGGCATCACTTCCAGCGGTCCGCACAGCAACGGCTACTCACTCATCCGCAAGGTACTCGCCCTGAGTGGGGCCGATCTCGCTGAGCGCATCGAAGGGCGTCCACTCGCCAGCCTGCTCATGGAGCCGACCCGCCTGTACGTGAAGCCGTTGCTGGCACTACTGAAGCTGTTGCCGGTGCACGCCATGGCTCACATCACGGGCGGCGGTCTCATCGAGAACCCGCCCCGTGTGCTGCCGCCCGGCACGGCCATGCGTATCGACACGCGCTGCTGGCCGGAGCCGGCGGTGTTCGGATGGCTGCGCGCAACGGGCAACATCGCACCGCGCGAGATGTACCGCACCTTCAACTGCGGCATCGGCATGGTGGTCGTGCTGCCGCAGGGTGAGGTCGCGGCGGCCATCGAACATCTGCATGGGCAGGGCCAGACGGCCATGCAGATCGGTGTGGTCGAGGCGGCGGAAGGCGCCCCGGTGGTGCATCTCGAAGGGGCCGGCTGAGCGGCAGTTTGTGGTCGCGTCCCGGTGATCGCGCCAGGCGCGCGATCCTGGGCCGAGACCGGCTTGGCACAGGGGCGGCTCTGCTGCAATGGCTGCCCGTCTACCCTCCGGAGCGACAGCCCACATGGCCCGCCCTGCCCCAAGCCATGAGCCCCACCCCATGACCGACACGCACGTCCTTGCCGACCCTCTCCAACTGCCCCCGCCGGGGCAGGCCACCTACGCGGATCTCGAGGCCCTGCCCGAGCGCTACGTGGGGGAGATCATTGACGGCACGTTGTACGCCAAGGCCAGGCCGGCCATGCCGCATGCCCGCGCCGCAAGTGCGCTCGGCTCCCGCGTCTTCGCCGGCTTCGACGGTACTGGTGGTGTGGAGGGTGGCCCGCCCGGCGGCTGGTGGATCCTCGATGAGCCCGAGCTGCACTTCGGGGCCGATGTGCTGGTGCCCGACATCGCCGGTTGGCGCCGCGAACGCCTGCCCGGTATCCCGAACGCCCCGTGGATCGAACTGCCACCCGACTGGCTGTGCGAGGTGG
>DNIF01000215.1 GCA_003485715.1 Gammaproteobacteria bacterium | reverse complement strand
GGATAATCCTCGCGACGCAGGCCGCCGTGCGCTCGCACGAGTTTACCTGCGCGGAGATCCAGCACGGGAATGATGAGCAAGAACCGACCCCCGCGTTCGAGGCTGTTGCTGCTCGAGTCTATCACCGCCTGCGGACGCCCGGCGCGGGACTGGCCGGCATCCCTGTGGCAAGAGGCGCAGGCCATGCGTTCCGCCCTGGCGCGTGATCTTCGCGAGCTCTGCGGTGAGGACCTCATCGAGGCGCTCACGCCGGATGCTGCGGGCCTTGCGGCCGGTCAGCAAGCGGTCAACCGCCATCCGGCCTGGCCCGAATGGGGTGAGTTGCTCGCAGGCTGTGGCAAGGTGCTGCTGGTGGCACCGGAGTGCGGTGGTGAACTGCTCACACTGAGCCTGCTGGCGATTGCGCAGGGTTCCCGCTTGCTCGGCTCCAGCCCCGCGGCCATCCACATCGGCGGCAGCAAGGCACGGACTGCCGCCTGGTTCGCGCAGGCCGGTCTGCCGGTAGTGCCCACCCTGCCGTTGCACGCCATGTCCCCCAGCGCGGCGCCAGGGGACTGGGTACTGAAGCCCGACGACGGTGCGGGCGCACTCGGAGTACGCCGCATCACCACGGAGTCTGCTGCATTCGATGCAGCGTCCCGGTATGGCGCAGCCATCCAACCGGCGGCGCAGCCGCTGGCTACCGCGTCGGCGCCACTGGTCGTGCAGCCGTGGGTGGATGGTCCTTCCGGCAGCCTCTTCGTTTTCAACGACGGGCAGCAGCTGCGTCTTCTTGCGAGCAGCACTCAGCACATCGAATGGCGCAACGAGGGCGCCCGGCTGGTGGGCCTCGAGGTGAATGCGCCCCTGCTGCCCTGGTCGGATGCGCGGGCACTGGCGAGGCGCGTGGCCGGCTGTCTTCCGGGACTTCGCGGCTTCTGGGGGCTCGATTTCGTGTGCACGCGGGCCGGCCCCCTGATCCTCGAAGTGAATCCCCGTCCGACCTCGACCTACCCCGCCCTCAGGGGGTCGCTGGGCTGGAATCCCGCGCGGCTCCTCGCAGGGTTGTCCGTGCCGGCGGAAGGCAGCGTTCCCGGCAGCCCCATCCGGCTCGGCTTTGGGTAGAGTGGCGGCATGCACGCGACGCGCGCAGACCTGCGCTGCTCCTCTTTGGCCCCTCGACCGGCCGCGCTGTGTGGCTGGGACATCGGCGGGGCGCACCTGAAGGCGGTCGGGCTCGATTCCCGGGGTGGTTTCCTGTGGGCCTGCCAGGCGGCTACCGCACTCTGGCAGGGCCTGGATACCCTGCAATGCGCACTCCGACAGGTGCGGGGCTGGCTCGCGCCAGAGACGCTGCATGTCCTGACCCTGACGGGCGAGGGTGCCGACTGCTTTCCCGACCGGGCCAGCGGCGTGCATACGCTGCTTGATCTCTGGCAGGGCGAGTTTGCTGCTGCCAGGGCCTGGGTCTATGCAGGGGTAGGGGGGCTGCATCCGCTCGCGGCCAACGATCCGGAACGTCTGGCTGAGGCTGGTTCCCGCAACCATCTGGCGACGGCGGAGCTGTGTGCCCGGCTCGGGGGCGTCGGCATCCTCGCCGACATGGGTAGCAGCACGACCGATTTCACGCTCCTGCGATCGGATGGCGTGCATGCCATGGCTCTGGACGATGCCGGGCGACTGGCCACGGGTGAACTCGTCTACCAGGGGCTTACCCGCACGCCTCTCGTGGCGCTCGGTCCGCGCGTGCCCTTCGATGGGCATTGGCAGCCGCTCATGAACGAGCATTTCGCCACCAGCGCCGACATCCATCGCCTGCTCGGCCAACTGGACGAGTCCTGCGATCTCCATCCGGCTGCCGATGCTGCGTCCAAGACCCTCCTGGACAGTGCCCGCCGGCTTGCCCGCATGCTGGGCCGGGATCTCGACTCGGCCCCGCTCCCGGCCTGGCAGCAGTTGGCCGGCTGGTTCGCCTGGCGGCAGCGCTGCATTCTTGCGGAGTCACTGTGTCAGTTGGCCTCGCGCGAGCCCCGAGCCCTCGCCGGTGGCCTCATCGCCACGGGCGTCGGCAGTGGCGTGCTGGCGGCCGTGGCAAGGGATTTGGGCCTCGCGACGCGGGGCTTCGCCGAGCTTGCCGGCGAGGCGACAGTGGCGCCCTGGGTGGATCGCTGCGCCCCGGCCTACGCCTGTGCCCGCCTGCGCGCACTCACCCCGAGCCATTCATGAGCCCGCGCCTCACACCACTGCCCTACTGGGCGGATGCCACGCCACTGTTCGAACGGCTGCGTCGCCTCACCTGGCCGATCTGGCTGGACAGCGGACACCCCCGGGCACAAGGGGGGCGCTGGGACATCCTCGCCGCCGATCCACAGTGGCGGGTACAGGTCGTCGGCCGGACGCTCGAGTTCAGCGGGCCTGATGGCACGAAGCAAAACCCGCAGCCGGCAGATGCTCTGGACCTCATCGCCACCCTGCTGGCCCGACTCGATCCCAGCCCGGTCGCCGGGTTGCCCTTCACCGGTGGTGCCCTGGGTTACTTCGGTTATGACTGGGGGCGGCAACTCGAGGGCCTCGCAGTCCCGCGACAGGACGACATCCTGCTGCCGGATCTCGCCATCGGCATCTACGGCTGGGCGGTGGTGACGGACCATGCCGAAGGCCGCTCGTGGCTGGTCGAACAGCCTGGCCATGCGGCACCGCGCGCCCTGCTGTCGCCGGACCGGCCGGTCACCCCGGCGGCCTACGGACCGAGTTTCCAGGTGCTCTCGGCGGTCGGGCCGGACATGCCGCGCGAGCTCTACGCGCGCGGTTTCGCACGTATCCAGCACTATCTGCGTGAGGGCGACTGCTACCAGGTGAATTTCACGCAGCGCTTCAGTGCCCGCCACAAAGGCGATCCCTGGGATGCCTACTGCCGGCTGCGGGCACGCAACCCGGCACCGTTCTCGGCCTACCTGCAGCTCGCCGAAGGCGCCATCCTCTGTTCCTCGCCCGAACGCTTCCTGCGGCTCACCGAGCGACGGGTGGAGACACGCCCTATCAAGGGCACCCGGCGGCGGGTTCACGATGAGGTCGCGGACGCCGCCGTGCTGGCCGAACTCGCCAGCAGCGACAAGGACCGGGCGGAGAACGTCATGATCGTCGATCTGCTGCGGAACGACCTCGGCAAGACCTGCGAGATCGGGTCTGTCCGGGTGCCGCAACTCTTTGCCACGGAGAGCTACGCGCGGGTGCACCATCTGGTGAGCACCGTCACCGGGCGTCTGCGTGCGGACCTGGGGCCGCTCGATCTGCTGCGCGGGGCCTTTCCCGGCGGTTCGATCACGGGGGCGCCCAAGCGGCGTGCCATGCAGATCATCGATGAACTGGAACCGCACCGACGCAGCGTCTACTGCGGCTCCATCGGCTATCTATCGGCCCATGGCGATATGGATCTCAACATCGCCATTCGCACCCTGGTGTGCAGCGCCGGGCGGGCCTATTGCTGGGCCGGGGGCGGCATCGTTCTCGATTCGATGCTGGAAGCGGAATACCAGGAGTCCTTCGACAAGGCCTCTGCCATGCTGGACGTCTTCCACGACAGTGAGGCCCCCGGTGTGGGTGGTTAAGCTCGGCGGCTCGCTGCTCGAGGCCGGTTACCTCGACGGCTGGATCGACTGGCTTCGCAGCCGTGCCGCTGCGCCGGGGTCGTTGCTCGTCGTGCCGGGCGGTGGGCCCTGGGCCGATGCCGTCCGTGCGCTGCAACCCATGCTGGGTGCCAGTGACCTCACGGCTCACCGGCAGGCGCTACTCTCGATGCAGCAATACGGCTGGCTGTTGTTGCAGCGGCTGCCTGCGGCGCAAGCCTGGCACACCGACGCCACCAAGCCAGTGGCCGGGCTTTCGGTCTGGCTTCCGGAAGCCACGCATGCCGGGTCGCTCGGCTGTCCGTCCGATTGGCGCACGAGTTCCGATGCACTCGCCCTGGAACTCGCCCTCGAGCTCGATGCGCGCGGCCTGATCTGCGTGAAGTCGGTATCACCCCTGACGGGAGTACACGCCACCGACTGCTTCGATGGGGTATGCCTCGGGCTCGCCGCCCACTGTGCCATGCCTGTGGGCTGGTTCGGCCCCCATGAGCAGGCCCTCGCCGAGGCGTGGCTCGCGGGCGGTGCCTTGCCTGCCAGCCATCGTCTTGGGAGCCCCTGAAAGCCCGGCTCGTCAGCGGATCTGTGGGTTCCCAAGGTTGCTCGCCCACGGGGATGACGAGGGTGTTGTCAGGATCGACGAATCGCCGGTCCCTCCGGCGGTCCTTCCGTCGTGCCCGCGAAGGCGGGCATCCAGTGTCGTTGTGCTGACGCGGGGAAGGGACTGGATCCCCGCCTGCGCGGGGATGACGGGGTTTGCGCGGGGATGACGGGGTTTGCGCGGGCATGACGATGCGCGCCTGCAAGCCCCTGCCGAGGGGCCTGAGTTCCGGTCCTGTGCGTGCAGCGGGACAGAGCACTGGGGTTTGGTGAGGATCTGCTGCGATGCGACGCATGCTGGCTGTGCCTTGCGGCCCCCGATTGCGGCTGCGAGCGGGTCAAGGGCGTCCCGCTGCCGGTCGCTAACGTCGTCACCAACGGAACACTGCCTGCGAGCTGCTGGCTCGGGGCAGGGACAACCAAACGACGGCGGCGCCTGGGCGCGAAAGAGGGACACAAATGATCGACGATCTGAACGTCAGGCAGAAGTTCTATCTGCTCGGTGGGGCGGCCATGGTGCTGGGTCTTGGGGGGGCGATACTGGAGGAGCTCATCGGCAGCCGGTCCATGGCCAGTGCGCTCTTCTGGGTGGCGAATCTGCCACCGGCGTTCGTCGTCCTGGCACTGGCACACTGGCTGGGCCAGCGGGTGGCACGGCGCACCGAGAAGCTGGTTGGGGCCATGCATGCGCTGGCGGAAGGCGACCTCACCCATCGAATGTCCCTCAAGGGGAAGGACGAATTCTCCTGGCTGGCCTACGAGTTCGACTGCGTGCGCAAGTCGATGGAGAAAACCGTCACGGCCATGGCGGGCAACGCCGCCCAGTTGGCCGCGGCCGCCGAGGAACTCTCCGCGATCACGGTGCAGAGTCGCGAGGGCGTCGCCCGGCAGAATGCCGAAACGGAGCAGGTCGCCGCGGCGATGAACGAGATGTCAGCGACGGTCATCGAGGTCGCCCGTTACGCCGCCGACGCGGCCTCTGCCGCCACCGAGGCCGACCGCGAGTCGCAGGATGGCAACCGGGTGGTGCAGGCCACAGTGCACTCCATCAGCGGGCTGGCGCAGGAGGTTGAACGTACCTCTGGTGTCATCGGTCGGCTGAAGGACGACAGCCTCGCCATCGGGGCGGTGCTGGATGTCATCCGCGACATTGCCGATCAGACCAATCTGCTCGCGCTCAATGCCGCCATCGAGGCGGCGCGGGCCGGTGAGCAGGGGCGTGGCTTCGCCGTGGTGGCCGATGAGGTGCGCAGCCTCGCCAGCCGCACGCAGCAGTCCACGCAGGAGATCCAGGGCATGATCGAGCGCCTGCAGGCGGGCGCGAACGAGGCCGTGACCGCCATGCAGGAGGGCCGTCGCAGTGCCGAGTCCAGCGTTGGCCAGGCAGGTGATGCCGGTGGTTCGCTCGACCGCATCACGCGCATGGCCGAGCGCATCAAGGGCATGAACCTGCAGATCTCCAACGCCGCCGATCAGCAGAGTCAGGCGGCCGAGGAGATCAACCGCAGCGTCGTGCGCATCAGTCAGATCGGGGCCCAGACTTCGACCGGATCCCAGCAGATTGCCCAGGCCAGTGACGAACTCGCCCGTCTGGCCGTGCAGTTGCAGGATATGGTCGGCAAGTTCAGGTTGGCACAGCGGGGCTGACGCACTCGCACGAAACACCGCCCGGTGGCCGTCTGGCCCCGGGCGGTTGCTTCGTACCCTTGCGGTCAGCCCTGGTGTGCTGTGGCCCCGCGATTAATCCGAAGTTCCGCCGTTCTCGCA
>DNIF01000267.1 GCA_003485715.1 Gammaproteobacteria bacterium | reverse complement strand
TGCATGGCGTCAAGCGTCGGGCATCGAGCTTCAACACCGGCCGCATCGATCACCTCTATCAGGACCCGCACGAAGATCAGCGCTGGTTCACCCTGCACTACGGGGATCTGACGGATAGCACCAATCTCATCCGCATCGTGCAGGAAGTGCAGCCGGACGAGATCTACAACCTCGCCGCGCAGAGCCACGTGGCGGTTTCCTTCGAAACACCCGAGTACACGGCCAACGCCGACGCCATCGGCAGCCTGCGCCTGCTCGAGGCCATTCGTATCCTCAAGCTGGAGGATCGCACGCGGCTCTACCAAGCCTCCACCAGCGAGATGTTCGGCAAGGTGCAGGAGATCCCGCAGCGGGAGACCACCCCCTTCTACCCGCGCAGCCCCTACGGCGCGGCCAAGGTCTATGCCTACTGGATCTGCGTGAACTACCGCGAAAGCTACGGCATCTATGCCTGTAACGGCATCCTCTTCAACCACGAATCCCCCGTCCGCGGCGAGACCTTCGTCACCCGCAAGATCACCCGCGCCGTCGCTCGCATCCACATGGGCCTGCAGGATTGCCTCTATCTCGGCAACCTCGATTCCCTGCGTGACTGGGGCCATGCGCGTGACTACGTGGAGGCGCAGTGGCTCATGTTGCAGCAGCCGGTGCCGGAGGACTACGTGATCGCCACCGGGCGCCAGGTCTCGGTGCGCGACTTCGTGAACATGGCCTTCGCCCGGGTGGAGCGCGCCCTCGACTGGCGGGGCCATGGGGTGCAGGAGGAGGGGGTGTGCCGGAACACGGGCAAGGTGCTGGTGAAGGTGGACCCGCGCTACTTCCGCCCGGCGGAGGTGGAAACCCTGCTCGGCGACCCCTCGAAGGCGAAGCGGCAGCTCGGCTGGGAGGCGCGCACGCCACTCGAGACGCTGGTCGAGGAGATGGTGGCCGCCGATCTGCGCGAGGCTGAACGCGACGAACTCTGCGCGCGTGAAGGCTACCGTACCTTCAACTACTTCGAGTGAGGGCAGGCCATGCAGCCCGATACCCGCATCTACGTGGCCGGCCATCGGGGCCTGGTGGGCGGCGCCATCGTGCGCGCCCTCGAGGCCGCCGGCTGTAGGAACATCATCACGGCGACTTCCGCCGAACTGGATCTGCGCGATCCCGCGGCAACGCTCGCCTTTCTGCGTGAGCAGCGCCCCGAGCAGATGTACGTGGCGGCAGCGAAAGTGGGCGGCATCCACGCCAATGATTCCCGGCCCGCCGAGTTCCTCTACGACAACCTGATGATCGAGACGAGCCTCATCCACGGTGCCTGGCAGGTGGGCGTGCCGAGGTTGCTCTTCCTCGGCAGCACCTGCATCTATCCCCGGCTTGCACCCCAGCCGCTCAAGGAGGAATACCTCCTGACAGGGCCGCTCGAGCCCACCAACGAGTGGTACGCCGTGGCCAAGATCGCTGGCATCAAGCTGGCCCAGGCCTACCGCAAGCAGTACGGCTGCCGCTTCATCTCGGCCATGCCCACCAATCTTTATGGCCCCGGCGACAACTTCGATCTGGCCAACTCCCACGTGCTGCCGGCCCTCATCCGCAAGTTCCACGAGGCGAAGGCGGCGGGGAGGGCAGAAGTGGTGGTGTGGGGCACCGGCACCCCCCGGCGCGAGTTCTGCCATGTGGATGACTGCGCCAGTGCCTGCCTGCACCTGATGCAGGGCTACGACGAGGCAGAGATCGTGAACATCGGCCAGGGCGCGGATATCGCCATCGCCGAGCTCGCAGAGCTGGTGCGACAGGTGGTGGGCTTCGAGGGGGCGATCACCTTCGACACCAGCAAGCCCGATGGCACCCCGCGCAAGCTGGTGGACGCGACCCGCCTGTTCGCTCTCGGCTGGCGGCCGCGGATCGCGCTCGAGGAGGGCATCGAGCAGACCTACCGCTGGTTCCTCGAGGCCCTGACTGCTGGTCAGATCCGTCTCTCGGCGTGAACGGCGCACGCGCGCGAGGAATGACGATGGCATTCGCAACGACCTCAGCCCGGCAACGCGGCACCTCGCGGCTCTCTGCCCTCGCCGGGCAGTCATGAAGGCCCTCATCTGCGGAATCAACGGCCAGGACGGGGCCTATCTGGCAGGGCATCTGCTTGCGGCAGGGCATGAGGTGGTCGGCAGTTCACGCGATGCCACCACCGCGCGCTTCGAGAATCTTGCCCGGCTTGGCATCCTGGAGCGCGTGCAGCGCGTATCCATGGCGCTGAACGACTTCCGCAGCGTGCTGCACACGCTCCGGCAGGTGCGGCCGGACGCGATCTACAACCTGGCTGGTCAGACCTCCGTGGGCCTGTCCTTCGAACAGCCGGTGGAGACGATGGACAGCATCACCGGCGGCACGCTGAATCTGCTCGAGGCGATCCGTTTCGAGAACCCGGCCATCCGCTTCTACAACGCCGGCTCGAGCGAATGCTTTGGCGATTGCACTGATGCACCCGCCACTGAGGCGAGCCCCTTCCGTCCCACCAGCCCTTACGCCGTGGCGAAGGCATCGGCCTTCTGGCTGGTGCATAACTATCGCGCGGCCTACGGGCTCTTTGCCTGCACCGGCATCCTCTTCAATCACGAGTCACCCTTGCGCCCCGAACGCTTCGTCACCCGCAAGATCGTGCGCGCCGCGGCACGCATCGCGCGCGGCGAGGCGGAGATCCTCGAACTCGGCAACATCGCCATCGCGCGCGACTGGGGTTGGGCACCGGACTACGTCAAGGCGATGCAGCTCATGCTGGCGGCGCCCAAGGCCGACGATTACATCGTGGCGACCGGCCGCACCGAGACCCTCGAGTACTTCATCGCTCGCGTGTTCAGCGAGTTCGATCTGGACTGGCGGGCCCATGTGCGGACGAGCCCCGGGTTACTGCGCCCCACCGATTTTGCCGTTGCCCGGGCCGATCCGGGGAAGGCCCGCGAGCGCCTCGGCTGGCGGCCGGAGGCAGACATCGACGCCGTAATCGCCCGTCTTTGTGCCGCCGAGCGAGCGGGCTCATGACCAGCGTGGAGCGGGAACCAGCACGCCCGTTGACGGCCACAGCCCCTGCAATCCGGCCTGCGTTCACGCAATCACCGAGGCTGCCGTTATAGTGTCTCACCGCACATGCCCGGCCATGCATCGGGCGTAGCCTGACCACCCCACCCGTTCTCCCTACCGGAAGGTCCCCATGTTCATGTTCACCAAGGCTCCGCGTCTGCTCGTTTTCTCGCTTGCTTCCGCCGCACTGCTGGCCGCCTGCGGCGGTGCCGAGGATCGTATCGCCGGGCACCTCGAGCGTGGTCGCACTTACTTTACGGAGGAGAACTGGGACAAGGCGCGCCTCGAGTTCATGAATGTCCTGCAGATCGACGACAAGAATGTCGAAGCGCGCTTCAGGCTTGGGGAGACGCTCGAGAAGCTGAAGGATCTGCGCGGTGCCGCTGGCAGCTATCTGCGGGTGGTGGAACTCGATCCCACGCACGTCGAGGCGCGCATCAAGGCCGCGCAGTTCATGCTCATCAGTGGCCAGATGGAGGAGGTCAAGACGCATCTGGCCGAGCTGGAGCGACTGGCCCCCGAGCATGCCGGCACGCTGGTGTTGCGCGGCAGCCTCCGCGTCAGCGAACGCAACTTCGACGCCGCACTGGCCGATGCCACCGCCGCCATCGCCGCCGATCCGAAGGAGAGCAACGGCTACGCCCTGAAGGCGTCGGTGCTGATGGCCAAGGGCGACAAGGACGGGGCGCTCGCGATTGCGAAGACCGGCGTCGAGATGATCCCCAAGGCCGGTTCACTCTGGATCATCTTGGCGACGCTGCACGCCGAACGGAACGAGGTGGAGGAGG
>DNIF01000271.1 GCA_003485715.1 Gammaproteobacteria bacterium | reverse complement strand
ACTGGCCCATCGAGATCGGCGACCGCGTCACCATCGGGGCCAATGCCGTGGTGCTTGCTGGTGTCAGCATTGACGACGGCGCCCTGGTGGCGGCTGGTGCCGTGGTGCCAAAGGGAACGCGCATCGGTCCGGGCGAGGTCTGGGGAGGCGTGCCGGCGCGCCGCCTGCGCCCACGGGTGGTGGAGGGCGGATGAATGACCTTATGCCGTCATCCCCGCGCAGGCGGGGATCCAGAGTCGTCACGCCGTCGCTGGCCAAGGACTGGATCCCCGCCTGCGCGGGGATGACCGGGTGTGCGGGGATCACCGAAGCCCGGGTTTACCCTGCGCCGAAGCGCCGTCCAGACCGTGACGCCGTATTCAGTGGGCCGCCAGCGCGTCCTCGATGGCTGCCTGCAGGGTCCCGGCCAGATCGGCCTCCGCGCAGCGCGCGGCGAGCTGCCAGGCCGCGGCATGGTGGGGTCCGTCGGCCAGCAAGTGGTCGAGGGCCCGAGAGAGGCGTGCACCACTGGCCTCGCTGGCGCGCAGTGACAGACCGGCACCTGCGCGCACGATGCCCTGCATGTTGAGCTGCTGATCGAGGTTGGTACAGATGCCGAGCACCGGTCGCCCGGCGGCCAGGGCCTGTTGTGTGGTAGGTGCACCGCCATTGCAGACGACCAGACAGGCGCGGGCGCTCGCGGCCAGGCCGGGGAGGTAGTCTGCGGTCAGTACATTGGCGGGCAAGCGATCGGGCAGTGCCTTGCCGGCACTCGCGAGCAGCACACGAACGCGAAGGCGGCCCAGCGCTGCCAGCAGTGCTGGCAGCGTGCGCGGGTCGCCCGAACTGCCCAGCGTCACGTACACCAGCGGCTGATCATCCGACAGGCCGTCCCACCATTGCGGCAGCGATCCGCTGGGTGACCACAGCACCGGCCCGGCGACGTGATGATTCGCCGGCAGTCCCGACAGATCCACCAACCCCGGGATGTCGGCGTAGAGCACTTGGTCGGCCTCGGTGTAGGCCGCGAAGAGGTCGCCGCCGAGCGCAGGTAGCCCATGCCGGCGTCGCATGGCCTCAATGGGCCGGGCGTGCTGCGCGAAGGCGAGGGGGCGCACGCGATCGAAGATCGGCTGCATCAGACGCGCCCCGAGGAGGCGGGTGGGCAGGATGTCGGGCACCGGCACTGCTTGCCGAGCCCAGGGGCTCCAGTAGGCGTTGGTGATCCCGAGGTAGGGCACGCGTGCGCGGCGCGCGCTGACCTGCAGCGACAGTCGGAAATCACCCATGACAACGTCCGGGCGCAAGCGCTCGAGCAGGGCCTCGTCTGCTGCCACGTAGTCGAGCAGCCGCGCCGCGCTGTAAATGGGTCGGCCAGCCGCCAGCGCTGCGGCGAAGTCGGCAGGGGCGAGACTGTCGATGGTTTCTGTCGGGCAGTCGAGTTCCGGGAACAGCGACGCATAACGCGGTGCCCAGGCCAGGGTCACTTGGTGTCCTGCACGCCCGAGCAGGCCGGCCATCACCGCCGGCCGGACGGCGTGTGCCAGGGTCACGGCCTCGGCCACGATGAGGATGCGGCGCGGAGTGACGGTGTGGGGTGGCGGAGTAGTCGTCATGTCGTGGCGGACTTCGCCGATCCGGTGGTTGGCGCTGGGCCCGGGTCGGGCATCCGCTCAAGCACGAGCGACGGGTCGGCAGTGATGATGCGCTGCTCCCTCGAGTGGTCAGCGGCCCAGGCGCTCCAGCAGGGCCAGCGCCGTCTCGTGCCCCGGCTGGTCCGCCAGTACCGATTCTGCCTGCGCCCGGGCAGCCGCCGTTTCGCCGGCCGCTGCGAGTGCATTGGCGAGGCTCAAGCGCAGTTCCACGCTGCGGGGGGCCTGCAGCAGCGCGTCGCGCAGCAGCCGTTGTGCACCAGCGGTATCCTGATTGGCGGTGCGGGCTCGCGCCAGGGTGTCGATGATGGCGAGGTTGTCAGGGGCGCTTGCGTGCGCGCGCTCAGCGAGCTGCAAGGCCTCGGCCGGCTCCGTTTCGACCAGGTACCAGGCAAGGTTGTTGAGGGCGAGCGGGTCGTTCGGTTTGACGCGTATCACTTCGCGCAGGGCCGCAAGGCCTTCATCCCGGCGCTCGAGCTCGAGCAGCAACACCCCGAGACGGCTGTGGATGGCGGTGTCATCCGGATGGTCGTCGAGCCAGCCGCGCAGGGCCGCCACTGCGCCGTCATGATCGCCGGTGCGCAGACGGATCCCCGAGATCTCGCGCGCCAGGGCCGCTGTGGGGGCCTTTGCCCAGGCGGCCTCAAGGTGTTGGAGCGCCTGGGACGGATCCTCGCCCCGAGCGGCCAGCCAGCCGGCCTGGGCGCGCACCTCGGGGTGATCCGGGAAGCGGCGCTCGAGATCCTGCAACTGGGCGCGGGCCTCGTCGGTGCGACCGGCGAGGGCGTGTCCGCGCAGCCGCGCCACCAGTGAGGGCAGATGATTCGGGTCGATCTTGAGGGCACGCTCCAGGGCGCGGTCGGACTGCTCTTGCTTGCCCGCAGTCAGATAGGCCTGAGCCAGACGGAAGGTGCCCTCCAGCGAATCAGGCACCTTCTGCAGCAGGGCCTCGAAATGCGGGATGGCCTCTGCCGCCTGACCGGCGTCCATGTGACTGATGCCCACGAGGAGACGCCAGGAGGGGTCGGCTTGACCCGCTGCCTTGACCTCCAGCAGCAGTCGCTGCGCGGCCTCTGCTTGTTGGCGACCGAGCAGGTACTGCGCCAGCATGAGTCGTGGCGGCAGGTGCTCCGGGTTGCGCGCCACCATCTGCTCCAGCCGCTGACGGGCCTCGTCGAGCCGGCCAGTGCGGCTGTCGAGCTCGGTCAGCGCGATCAGCGTGCGCTCGTGCTCCGGCAGTACCTTCAGGACGGCCTCATAACGTGCACGGGCCTCGTCCAACTGACCGGCAGCAATGGCAAACGTGGCCAGCGCATGGTTGATGGACGGGTCGGCCGGATCCGTCTCCAGGATCTTCAGCATGAGGGGCTTGGCCGCCTCTACCTCACCACGCGCCTGGTGCACGAAGGCCAGCAGCCGCTGCGACACAGGGCTGTCGGGTGTGGCCGCAAGGAAGGCACGCGCGGTTTCAAGGGCGCGGTCATTGGCCCCGGCCCGCAGCATGGCGGTCACGATCTGGGCGCGGGTGTTCGGATCCTCCGGCACGGCGGCGATGGCCGCGTCCAGCGTTGCCGCCCCGCGCTCGGTCTCGCCGCCGGCGAGCAGGGCGAGGCCCATGTGCGCCTTTGCCGTTGCCGAGTCCGGTGCCAGGGTGGTCGCCCGTTCGAACAGGGCGATCGCCTCCTTGCCGCGATCGAGCCCGAAGTAGGCCGTGCCCAGCATCTCGAGCACGACCCGCTCCGGGGTTTCCAGACGCGCCAGCGGTTCGAGCAGTCGAGCCACCTCCGCGAAGTCGCCACTGCGTATACGCAGACCCGCGAGCAGCTTGCGCGCATCAACGGAGGCGGGCAGGGCCTTCACCACCGCCGTGAGCAGAGAGTCGGCCTGTTGCCGGTCACCCAGTGCGAGCTGGGCCTGCGCCAGATAGAGTTTTGCGGGGACATGCTCGGGCGATTTGGCGAGCGCCTCCAGGAAGTGATCGCGGGCGACCTGGGGCTCGCCGCGTTCCAGAGCGACCAGGCCACGCACATAGCCGGCACCGGGGAACTGTGGTGCGCGTCGGGCCAGTTCGGCGGCCTCGCCCAGGGCGGCCTTGAAGCTGGCGTCATCACCCTTGGCGATGAGGGCGATGGCGTGCTTGACGCGGTCGGCTAGCTGGTGCGGACGCAGTTCGACCGCCTTGCCATAAGCCGCGATGGCGGGGTCGACCTCGCCGCGGAAGCGGTGGATGTCGCCTCGGAGGTGCCAGCCGGAGGCGAAGTCCGGTTGTGTTTCGAGGTGCGCGTCGAGGGCTGCTGCGGCCGCGTCCGGCTCGTTTGCCCGCAGGAGCAGCATGGCGTGGGCGAGCACGGCCTCGCTCGCCGTGCCGTCGAGCGCGAGGCCGGCATCCGCGCTCTGCCGCGCCGCCGCGAAGTCCTCGAGGGTGAACTCCGCCTGGGCGCGAAGCCCAAGCAGTTGGGCCTGACCGGCGGGATCGAGGCCCGTGGCCTCGACGTCCTCGGTGCGGTCCAGCACATCCTCATTCCGGCCTTGCAGCAGCAGGCTGTGCACCAGCAAGCGCTCGACCCGGGCCGGTGGCACGCCAAGTTCAACGGCACGTCGCAGTTCCTTTTCGGTCTCGGCCACAGCGCCGACCGCGAATTGCAGTTCGCCCATCAGGACACGGGCCTCGGCGTTCTCGGGCTCCTGGATGAGCACGTTGCGGGCGTCGATCCAGGCGCTGCGAAATTCCCCCTTCGCCTGGGCGGCGCGCGCCCTCTCCAGCAGCTCCGCGGGGTTGGGCTCGCCACCGCAGGCCGCAAGCAGCCCGAGGATCAGCGCGCCGAGCAGCGTCTGGCGCACCATACGGGCGGAACGAAGCGGCGGTGGCGTCTTGGTCATGGGGCTTCCAGGTCGGTGGCGAGGTGGGTTCGGGCAGGATGCGCGGTTACGAAAGACTGAGGGTACGAAAACTATTGCGGCGATCGCGGCCGAGCGGATGACCGGGTACATCGGGGCCCATGAATGGCGGCCCGCCGGCTGGCTGCGCTACCGCGGCAGGCGGAGTCAACCGGTAAAGCGGATCTCCCGGCTGTTGAAATCGAGCAGACCGCGCTCGCGGCAGTCGTTCAGGAAGGCCAGGGCCGCCTCCTCGGGAACCGCAGCGATGCGGGCCAGGGTCTCAGGCCCGCCGCGGGCGACCATCACCCCCTCGGCCTCCGCATCCTCGACTCCGCGGAAGCGCAGCTTGCGCAGAGCGAACTCCAGGCGTTCGTCCGCATTGGCAAAGGCGAGCTGCGTGGCGAGGTCGTCCAGACTGCGGATGCGGCGGCACATCAGGGAGAACAACTCGCGGACCCGCACGGGATCGGCCTCGAGTTGAGCCAGGAAGGAGGCGCGGTCGAGCGTGATGAGTTCGCAGTGGGTCTCGGCCGTGGCGGTGGCCGAACGGGGAGCTGGGTCCATGAGCGCCAGCTCTCCGAAGAGCTCGCCGCGCCCGAGGTGGGCGAGGGTGAGTTCGTCGCCCTCCGGTGAATGCCTCGAGATCCGGATTTCGCCAGAGTTGATGATGTAGGCATGGGAACCCGAGTCACCCTCGTGGAAGACGCTCTCTCCGGCCCGCAGGAACTGCCGTTCGAAGCTGTCCCGGAAGGTATCGAGGGCGGTGGAGGGGAGGTCACCGAAGGCCCATTCGAAAAATCCCCGCGAGGTACCGCCGAGGGGCACGATATCGTTCTGCACGGCGGGATCCCAGAAGCGTTCGGCCAACGGCACGAAGCCGAGGCGTCGGTACATGCTTACGGTCTCGTGATTCACGACCACGGTGAAATGGGTCGCACCGGCGTGCATCGTCACGCCGGCGGCCACCTTGAACATGGCACGGAGGACATCCCGGCGGTTGCGCCAGGGTGGCCGGACGGCCAGCATCCCGCAACTGGCGAACAGGGCCTTGCGGGTATGCCCCTCGGCGACCCACTCGGCTTCGGCACGGGCCCGATAGGCAGAGAAATCGAAATGCTCGGCGGCTGGCAGCCCGAGCTCATTCTCGAGGTTGATGCGCATCGTGGCGATGGGTTCCTGGCCGTCGTAGACCACCACATTGCGCACGCCGGGGAAGGCGTCGAAGCGGTCGACGATGCGCTCCCCCGGGAGGGGCTGTCCGCCGAACTTCCCGTCATCGATGACGTAAACCTGGTGCCGAAGCCACAGGGCGTCGTCCACCTGCCGTTCCGTGCGGGCTACCTTCAGGTCGATGGGCATGGCGGATTCCTGTGTCGCGCTTGCCGGATAGAGTCTGCTGCCTCGGTCGCGCATGGTAACCGTTGCTACTGCCGTGCGTGCGTGATGCAGTTCCCGAGCCCTGCTTCGCGGCACGGCGCGGATCCGCGAAAGTTTGCCGATGCCACCAGGGCGCAGGGCCGAACACCGACGATGCTCAGGAATCGGCAGAAGCGGCACAATCCTGAGCCAGTCGCCCGCCGAGCTGGGCGCGCGGGGTGCACCAAATTCCCGTGCGCGCAGCTTCAGACCTGGCCGCGTGGTCCTCGCACCCAACAGGACGTGGCCGGGCTTGCCGATAGCTACGCAAGAACTGCAAGTTTGCGTTTCACGGACCTCGATCGGAGTGCCTTAAGGGTATTCTCCCGACCGCGGTTATTCCGGGCCGCCACCGTGGGTTGCTGGGGGTGGCGCCCGCGCTCTTCGTGAGCGGGATTCTGGAAGTTTATTCTAATGCCATGTTTACTCTGCTAGTCTCGCGGCAGTGAAATGGCGTGGATGGTTCCCCGGCAGGGCTAGGGATCGCCCGGGCGAGCGAGCGCAGGGGTCAGGAAGGCGTCAGGCATACCCGGCAGATCGGGTGCCCCCATTGGAGACATCCAAGGTGAAGACAGGGAAGACACTGGTACTGCTCGCGCTGGCGGTGGCGGCCAGCGGCTGTGTGTCCATGATCCGCAATCGGTTGTTAGGGCCGCCGCTCCTGGATGCGGTGGCCCCGGAGGTCCGCGACTACAAGTACCGCATCGGTCCCGGAGATTCCCTCGACATCTTCGTCTGGCGCAATCCGGATGTATCGACGACGGTGCCGGTACGCCCCGATGGGCTCATCACGGCACCGCTGCTCGAAGACGTCCCGGCGGCTGGCCGTACGCCCACCGAACTCGCACGGGAACTGGAAGAGGTGCTGGCGGAATACATCCGCGACCCGCTGGTCACGGTCACGGTGAGCGGTTTCCAGGGCGAGTACGACCAGACCGTGCGTGTGGTCGGGGAGGCGGCGGAACCCACCACGATCCCCTTCCGCCAGAAAATGACGGCGCTCGATGTGATGATCTCGGTAGGTGGCCTGACCAACTTTGCGGATGGAAACGGGGCGCGAATCGTGCGGCAAACACCTGATGGCCCAGTGGAGCGTCGTGTCCGCCTGGAAGATCTCGTCCGTAACGGCGATATCACGGCCAACGTCGAGATGGCCCCGGGCGACATCCTCATCATTCCGGAGTCCTGGTTCTGAGTGTTTTTGCCGTGAGTCCGGGCAGTCATAGAGGTACGAGGCGATGAACAGCCAAATCCTGATGGTCATGGGCTACCTGCGCATGACCTGGATGTATCGCTGGCTTGCCTTGGTAATTGCGTTCCTTCTTTGTCTGGCCGGCTGGTTCGCGGTGCTTGCCCTGCCGAATCAGTACGAGGTTGCGGCGCGCCTGCACATCGACACGCAATCGATGCTGCGCCCGCTGTTGCGGGGTTTGGTCGTGGCCGACGGCACTCTGCAGGACACGATCGGCCTGATGCGGCGCACGCTACTCACCCGCCCGACGCTCGAAGAACTGTCACGCCGCACCGACCTCGACCTGCGCGCCACGACGCCAGCCGCGCAGGACCGTCTGATCGCGGATCTCTCCAGTCGCATTGAAATCAGTGCCCAGAACAAGCGGGACGACACTTACCAGCTGCGCTTCGTGGACACCGATCCTCGTCTGGCCAAGAAGCTGGTGGACGAACTCCTGAGCATCTTCCTCGAGTCTGCCATCGGTCATACCCGCGAGGATCGGGCGGTCGCCACACAGTTCCTGGAGCAGCAGATCGCCGACTACGAGCGCCGTCTCATCGAGGCCGAGGAGCGTCTGAAGGAGTTCAAGCTCAAGAACATGGCACTCATGCCCGGTAGTGGTCAGGACTTCTACGGGCGCATGATGAAGGCTCAGGAGGACCTCAAACGGATCCAGCTCGACATCAAGGAGGCCGAGCGCCGGCGCGAGGAGCTCAAGCGCCAATCCGACGAGGCACCGGAGACCCTCGCGGACGAGGAACCCCTGTTTGGTATGGGGGGGGAGACCGCCGACCCAGCCAACGCGCCCGAGGTCAAGATGCTCGACACGCGCATCTCCGACCTCCAGACGCGCATGGATGATCTCTTGCTGCAGTACACGGAGAAGCACCCGGAGATCCGTCAGATGCAGTCCTTGCTGGACGCCATTCGCGAGGAACGCGAGCAGGCCCTGCAGAAAGCCATGGCGAAGGCCCCGGAGGCATCACCCTTTCCCGACCTGCAAGGGCTGCAGTTCGATAACCCGGTGCGGCAGCGTGTGGCCATCGCACTCTCGGAGGCGGATGCACACATCGCCGCTTTGAAGAGCCGGGAAGAGGACTTCAAGGCCGCAGTCCAGGAGCTCGAGGGCCTGATTGATACCGTGCCGCAGGTCGAGGCAGAGCTTACGCGCCTGAACCGTGACTACGATGTGAACAAACGTCAGTACGATGAACTGGTCTCCCGCCGGGAGTCGGCGAAGCTGGCCACGGACGCTGAACAAGCCGCCGACCCCATCAAGATCAAGGTCATCGAGCCGCCGAGGCTGCCTTCCACGCCCATCGGGCCGCAGCGTCTGCAACTGCTCTCCGGCGTGCTCGCGCTGGGTGTGGCCGGCGGCTTTGGTATCGCTTTCGTGGTGTCGCAGCTCAGTCCTCGCATCTTCACCCGCCATGAACTCAAGGAGCTCACCGGCCTGCCGGTGCTGGGTGCCATCACTTTCGTGCGAAACCAGTGGCATCAGTCCGAGCGCCGCATGGAGCTGGCCGTGTTCAGCCTCGGTCTGGTGGTCCTGGTGGCGCTCTACGGAGGTCTCGTCACCCTGCATCTCATGGATGTCGATTTGCCCGGATACGTCAACCGCATGATCGGGGGCCTCTTGTGAGTACGATCGATCGTCTGATGGGCCGACTGACCGGCGACCGCGTGCCGGGCGGTGAGGCTGCAAGCTCGGCCGATAGGCACGGCGAAGGCAGCGAGGATGGACCGGAGGGGCGCGCGGAATCGGGGATGCCAGGCACCACCTCCGCGGCCGATGTCGGAGGTGCCAGGGAGGTGACTGCCGATGTGGCTGGCCAGGCGACATCTGCGGCGCCACCCACGTCCTTCGAGCGGACGCCAACACCGCCTCCGTCGTCATCCGCTAATGGGTCGCAGCGTGCAACGGCGGCACGCGGGCGCATTCTCGAGATCGACCTCGGTCGCCTGGCCGCGCGTGGACACCTCGTGCCGGGTCGTGGCGCGGACACCATGAGCGAGCAATATCAGCAGATCAAGCGCCGCCTGCTGGCGAACATCAACGATCCAAGTGCCGGCTTCGACGCGCCAGCGAATCTCATCATGATCACCAGCTCGATGCCGAATGAAGGCAAGACCTTCACCTCGGTAAATCTCGCGCTCAGTCTTGCCATGGAGCTCGATCGCACCGTGCTGGTGGTCGATACCGATGTCATCAAGCAGGACCTGTCACGTACCTTCGGTGCCTCGGGCCGCCCCGGTCTGTTCGACTATCTCTCCCGCGACGACATCAGCCTGCCGGATGTTATCTGCAACACCAGTGTGCCCAAGCTCTCGCTCGTACCGGCAGGTACGGAACGCACTACCATCACCGAGCGTCTTGCCAGCGAGGCCATGCGCCGGCTCACGCTGGAACTGGCGCAGCGCTATGCGGACCGCATCGTGCTTTTTGACTGCCCGCCCGTGCTTGCCACTACCGGAGCCACAGCGCTCGCTCCGTATATCGGCCAGATTGCGCTCGTGGTCGAGGCCGGTCGAACGACGCATGATACGCTGCGTCACGCCCTGCAGATGCTGGAGCATGTGCGTATCACCGGTCTCATCCTCAACAAGGTGAAGGAGACGATGGCAGACGGCTACCAGTACTACGGTTACCGCTACGGCTATGGTTATCTGACGCCATCGGGCAAGAGCGGATGATCCCGCAAGGCGTAGCGGGCGCGTCGCATTCCGGCTTGCAGCGCCGGCGCGAGGTGGGCCTTGTGGCCGGTTTGATGCTCCTGTCAGCGAGTGCGGGTGCCGGCGAGTGGACCTTCACGCCGCGCACGGCCAGCACCGTCACCCTGACTGACAACGTGTTGTTGTCTGCGCGGAACCCCCAGCCGGATCTGGTCACCCAGTTCACACCCGGCTTCCTGCTCCGGGGTGATGGGGCGCGCCTGAATGCGAGCGCCAACGTCGCCTTGACCAGGCTGATTTACCTGGAGAACAGCCGCTTCGATCGCAACCTGCCGCAGATGGATCTTCTGGGCCGCGCGATTCTGTTGCCGCAGTGGCTCGAAGCGGAGGCCGCCTTCAACCGCGGTGTGCAGATGTTCGCGCCTGCCGGTGCGCCCATGCAGACCAGCCTCGCCAACGTCACCGGCAACGTGGCCGAAGTGTCCAGTTTCCGCGCTGGGCCGACCTTGCGTCGTCGCTTCGCGGATCTGGGTGAACTGCTGCTTACGTACCGATACTCCGTCACGGAGGCACAGCCCGGTGAGCCGCTTCCGGGGACCGCCCCTGTCGGCGTTGGATTGAGTGTTACCGACAACCTCTGGGATGGACGGTTCACTACCGGGGACTTCCTGCCGCAGTTGCCGCTGGTCTTCAGCCACCAATTGCGCGAGTCCACCTTCGTTGATGGGGGCACGGATCGCCTGCGCACGACCAGCGTCCAGGGTAGTTATCCGCTTACACGCCAATTGCGTCTGAATGGCACCTACGGAGTCGATCAGAACCAGTTCCGCAACCAGGGATTTGGCGCGATCGATGGGCCCTTCTGGCAGACGGGCGCGACCTGGACTCCGAACCAGCGCCTTAATCTCACCTTTGGCTACGGTCGGCGTTTCTTCGGCGACAACTACTCGCTGGATTTTTCCTGGACTCGCCGCCGCTTCGCGTTCCGGGCGGGCTACACCGAGTTCGCCAGCACCTTTTCCTCGCGGCAGGAGGACGTCCGCTTCGTCCCCACCACCGACCCCTTCGGCAATCCGATCATTGACCCTCTGGCGGGCGCGAGCCCGCTCGTGATCTTCAATCGCGCCGGACTCATCCAGGACGTGGCCATCCAGCGTCGTCTTATGGTCGATCTGCGCTTCGAACATCGTCTCGACACCGTGCTCGTCAGCGTGAGTTCGGATCAGATGGAAGCCATCACACGCAATCGGCAGACAAATCAGGCCATGCGGTTGGCGAACGTGATCTGGCGCCGACAGCTCTCGCCTCAGGCAAGTGTCGGCGTGAGCACCCTCTACATGAACAGCGAGTTACTGGGCCTCGGTCGCGAGCCCAACACGATGGTGAGTCTGGGGCCGGATTTCAGCTACCAGTTCTCGGCGCGGCTCGCCGCCAACGTGAACTATCGCTACACCGATAGCAGTGGGGGCGGGCTGGGCCTGCTGCAGTTCACCGAGAATCGTCTGGTCGGGGTGCTGAACTACTCGTTTTTCTGATCTACACCAATCGCGGCCCATTCTGCGGTCCGCGCGGCCCGAATCCTGCGCCACGGGGTCACGCATGTACGAAAGCTTCTTCGGTTTCTCGGCCCGCCCCTTCCAGCTCATGCCCGACACGCGCTTCTTCTTCAAGAGCGCCGGGCACCAGCGGGCGCTTGCCTACATGCGCTATGGGTTGCAGCAGGGGCAGGGTTTCATTGTCATCACCGGAGACGTAGGCACGGGCAAGTCACTCCTGCTCAATGCGTTGGTCAACGAGATGGACACCGAGCGTCTGGTGCCGGTGCGCATTGCCTCCAGCCGGCTCGATCACGAGCAGGTGCTGAAGGTCATCGCGGGATCACTCGGGCTGGAGTACGAGGGGCGCGACAAGGCAGCACTGCTGCGCGATATAGAGACCGCCTGCCAACAGGTGACCGCAATCGGCAAGCGGGTGATCGTGCTTGTGGATGAGGCACAGAACCTTCCGACCGACGGGTTGGAGGAGCTGCGCATGCTTTCCAACGTCGAACATTGCGGGCAACCCATCCTCCAGTGCTTCCTGCTCGGTCAGCGGGAGTTTCGCAATACCCTGCGTGCGCCCGGCCTTGAGCAACTCCGTCAGCGCGTGATAGCCGCCTACCATCTGCGTCCACTTTCGGAGAGTGAAACACGCCAGTACATCCAGCACCGGCTCAAGACAGTCGGCTGGCGTGACGATCCACGGATTGAAGAGCCGGTGTATGCACTGATTACCGGAGCCACCCTTGGTATCCCCCGACGCATCAATCTGCTGATGGATCGTCTGCTGCTCAACTGTGGTCTCGATGAACTCCACTACATCGATGAGGAGCGCACGCGCACGGTCATTCGCGAGGTCGAGCAGGAAGTCGGTAGCGGCAACCTGCCGGCGGAGGAAGGGGAGGCAGGGGAGGGGGAAGGGTTGTCCGATGTCATGGCTCCGGCGAGCGGTGATGTCAGGCACCCAGTAGCGATAAGGACGGCAGCCGACACGGCGCGTCTCGAGTCTGAGCTGGCTGCTGTCAAGGTGCAGCTCAACACACTCATGGAACGCAATGCACATCTTGCTCGGCAGCTCGAGGCACGCCTCGAGGTGGCGCGAGAGACAGAGGTCGTTACCGAGCCGATCATCAGCGACATCGACACTGTGGACGACACCGCGAGCCCCGGGCTTCAGACTGAGGCAACGCTGGACGACATTGCCGACACACGCCGGTCGGCGCGACGGTGGCAGGCAGCATTGGTGGTGACTGCGGTCGTGGTGCTGGCGGGTGCCGGTTTTGCCATCTGGGTCCTGCAGGCCAGGCTTTAGCGCGCCGCGCTTATCTTCCTCCGGTCATTCCGGGGTAAGGCAGAGAGGTTCGAGGACCACACGCATGCAAGCGGAACATCTTCCAGCCTCTCGGCCGGCCAGCATCATCAATGCCATGAGCGTCGATGTAGAGGAGTACTTCCAGGTATCGGCCTTCGAGCGCCGCGTGACCCGCGATGAATGGGATTCATGGCCCAGCCGGGTTGAACAGAACACGGGACTCCTGCTCGATCTTTTCGCCAACTGCGGGGTTTCTGCCACCTTCTTCTGTCTGGGCTGGGTTGCGGAACGTCATCCCGCGCTCATTCGGCGCATCGTTGATGAAGGGCACGAACTGGCCAGCCATGGCTGGGATCACACTCGCGTGCACGATATGGATCGCGCGCGGCTACGCCAGGATGTCATCCGAACCAAGTCGGTGCTGGAGGACATTGCCGGGCGCCCGGTGCTCGGCTATCGCGCGCCGACGTTCTCGATCGGTAAGCGCAACCTCTGGGCACTTGGCGTGCTCAAGGAGGCTGGCTACGTGTACAGCTCCAGTATCTTTCCCGTGCGACATGATCTTTATGGCTTTCCAGAGGCACCACGGTCGGCCTTTACCGATGCCGATTCCGGGATCATCGAGGTGCCCATGTCTACCCTTCGGCTCTTCGATCGCAATCTGCCCTTCTGCGGCGGCGGGTACTTTCGCCTCTATCCTTACACAGTCACCCGCTGGGCCATGCGGAGAGTGAATCAGTCGGAGGGGCGCCCGTGCATTTTCTACATGCACCCTTGGGAGGTTGACCCGGACCAACCTCGACCCAGCAGCCTCAGTCTGCGTACGCGCTTTCGCCATTACCTCAATCTGGACCGCGTCGCCGGGCGACTCGAACGCCTGCTCAAGGACTTCCGCTGGGATCGCATGGACCGCATCTTTCTGACCGAGGGCGCGAAATCGCAGCAGCCCCGCTCCGTGCTGCGATCTGCTGCCGGCTGAGTCGGGGCACGAACGGATGCAGGGCACAGGCCTCGAAGTCGTGCCGCTCGCCAAGGTTGGGCGAGCTGCCTGGAATGCCTTCGTCGAGGGGCATGACGCCGGTACCTTCTTCCATCTGGCCGAGTGGCAGCAACTGATCGAGGAAGTCCACGGTCACGCGACCAAGTTCCTCGCCGCCACTCGCTCTGGGGTCATCGAGGGTGTGCTGCCACTTGCGGAGGTGAGGAGTCGCCTGTTCGGCCACGCGCTTGTCTCGCTGCCATTCTGCGTCTACGGCGGGACCTTGGCGCGAACTGAGGAGGCGCGGGCTGCCCTCGAGGCACACGCCGTGGCCCTGGCGCATCAGCGAGGTGTAGATTACCTGGAGCTCCGTTTCCGTGAAGGCGCGCGCGATGATTGGCCGGGCAAGGATTTGTATGTCACGTTCCGCAAGCGCATCGATGACGATCCGGATGTGAACATGAAGGCCATTCCGCGCAAGCAGCGCGCGATGGTTCGCAAGGGTATCGAGGCGGGTCTCCTGGCCGAGAGGGATTGCGATATCGAGCGCTTCTTCCCCATCTACGCCGCCAGCGTGCGCGATCACGGGACACCGGTTTTTGCACGCCGGCATTTCGCCAGGCTGCTGGAATTGTTCGGCGACCGGGTCAGCGTGATGACGGTAACGGATGCGGCTGGTGGTCCGCTCGCGAGCGTGTTGTCCTTCCACTTCCGGGACGAGGTGCTCCCCTACTATGGGGGCGGCCTGCCGGCCGCGCGCGCGAGCAAGGCCTTCGATTTCATGTACTGGTCGGTGATGTGTCGTGCCGCAGAGGCAGGTGCGAGGATCTTCGACTACGGGCGCAGCAAACAGGGTACGGGGTCGTTCAGCTTCAAGAGAAATTGGGGCTTCGAGCCTGTTCCATTGCCCTATCGCTATCATCTGGTGCACGCGAGCTCGGTCCCGGATGTGAACCCGCTGAATCCGAAGTATCGCTTGTTCATCGCTGCCTGGCAGAAGCTGCCCTTGCCGGTAGCAAATTTCATCGGGCCGTGGCTCGCGCGCAGCCTGGGCTGAGATGGAATCGCTGCTTTTTCTGGCCCATCGCATCCCCTTTCCGCCGAACAAGGGCGACAAGGTACGGTCCTTCCACATCCTGCGGCATTTGGCTGCGCGCTTTCACGTGCATCTGGGTGCGTTGATGGACGACCCGGCTGACGCCGTGCACGTGCCTCGGCTTGCGGATTACACCGCTTCCTCCTGTGTAGTGCCCATGCGTCCGCGCCTGCAAAGATTAAGGAGCATGCCGGGATTACTGACCGGTGAGCCGCTCTCCCTGCGCTACTTCCGCCAAGCGCGTCTGCTGCGCTGGATCCGGGGACTGCAGCGACGTGAGCCGCTGCGTAGGGTGCTGGTCTTTTCCTCCGCCATGGCCGCCTATGTCATGGGACCGGAGTGGCAGGGTGCCCGGCGGGTGGCAGATCTCGTGGATGTAGATTCTGCGAAATTCAGCGCCTACGGGGCATCCTCCGCAGGGGCGATCGCCTGGATCCACGCCCGTGAGGGGCGTCGTCTGCTGGACTTCGAGCGCAAAGTGGCCGCCACCTTCGACCACACGCTTTTCGTCAGCGAACCCGAGGCGGCGCTGTTCCGCCGTCTTGCACCCGAGTCGGTCGCGCGAGTGAGTTGCATGGAGAACGGCGTCGACACGGACTATTTCGATCCCCAAGCCATCGCGCGGAATGACTGGCCAGCACGCCGTGCAGAGGTTGTCTTCACTGGTGCGATGGATTACGCGCCCAACGAGGATGCAGTGATCTGGTTCTGCGAATCGATCTGGCCGCTCGTGCGGGCGCAGCGCCCCGATACAAGCCTTGCGATTGTCGGTGCCCGTCCACGACCTCGCGTGCGCGCGTTGGCGAACTTGCCGGGTGTCATCGTCACGGGCACCGTGGCGGATGTGCGTCCCTGGCTTGCTCAGGCGCAGGTATCGATAGCGCCGTTGCGCATCGCGCGCGGGGTGCAGAACAAGATACTCGAGGCCTTGGCGATGGGGCTCCCGGTGGTCGGCACACCCGCCGCCTTCGAGGGCATCAGAGTCACCCGGGATACACCGCACGCAATCGAGAGCGAGCCCGCTGCCTTTGCCATCGCCGTACTGGAACGCATCAACGGCGCTGTAGTCCTGCCCAGCATGGATGCGCGTGCTTTTGTGCTGCGCGAATACGACTGGACCCAGAAGCTCTCGCTGCTGGACGAGTTGTTCGCATGAGCAGCGATGCCCTCAAGAGGGCACCTGCGGTGGTGACGCTTTCATCACTGTTTCCGCACGCGGGCGAACCAGCGGCCGGGATCTTCATCCGTGAGCGCATGTTCCGCGTGGCGCAAAATCTGCCCCTCACGGTCGTGGCACCGCGACCCTGGTTCCCCGGTCAGTCACTCATCCGCCGCGTACGGCCCAACTGGCGGCCACCAGCCGTGTCGCAGGAGCGAATGCAGGGGATCGACGTACTGCGACCCCGGTTCCTGGCCGCTCCCGGAGTGCTCAGGCTGCTGGATGCGGCGAGTCTTGCCCGCGCTGCCTTGCCGGTGCTGCGCGCGCTGCGGCAGGCTGGGCGACTCGATTTACTGGATGCGCATTTCGCCTGGCCGGACGGTGTGGCCGCGGCGTGGTTGGGGCGGCGTCTTGGAGTGCCGGTCTGCGTGACCCTGCGCGGAACCGAGGTTCCGCTCGCGCGCCACGCCGGGCGGCGAGCACGCATGGTGCGGGCACTCGATCAGGTCGATTGCGTGCTTTCCGTAGCGGGTGCGCTCCTCGAGCACGTGCGGGCACTTGGCGCGTGCCCCCGGCGGGAAGAGGTCGTCGGCAATGGCGTCGATATCGAGCGCTTTCGCCCCATGAACCGGACAGAGGCCCGCCGCCGGCTTGGATTGCCTGCAGATGCGCGCGTTCTGATCGGCGTCGGCGGTCTGTGCGAACGCAAGGGTTTCCATCGAGTGCTCGACATCCTGCCCGACCTCATCGCCAGGGAGCCTCGTCTGCACTACCTCGTCGCCGGCGGGGCGAGTGGCGAGGGCGACTGGGGGCCGCGATTGCGTACCCAGGCAGAGGCGCTCGGGATCGGCGCACACGTGCACTTCCTCGGCCGGGTCGCCAGCGATGAACTCCGCTGGCCGCTCTCGGCAGCCGACCTCTTCGTGCTGGCAACGCGCAACGAGGGTTGGGCCAATGTCTTCCTCGAGGCAATGGCCTGTGGTCTGCCGGTGGTGACCACCGATGTCGGCGGTAACGCGGAGGTGCTGAGCGATGCGCGCCTTGGTCACATCGTCGCCTTCGGTGACGCTCGTGGGCTGGCGACGGCCATCGAAGCCGCGCTGGCCGCCGAATGGCCGCGGGATTACATCCGACAGCACGCCGAGGCCAATGCCTGGGAGACGCGCGTGCAGAGACTGGTGCAGATCTTCGAGGATCTGCACTGGCAGGCTCGAGCTTCGCTGACGTGTCCCATCGAGCCTCGGGTTGGAGTTCGATCGGCGTGACAGCACACAGTTGCGCTGTGTTCGAGCCGGGGTTCGCGTGTCCTGCCACGGCCGGAGCCTACAGGCCATGAGCGTGGATCCATGGACCCTGCTGGTGTCCAAGGTAATCTTCCCGTTGCAGTGTCTGGCCAAGGGGCACGCCAGCCCGCGCATCCGTGCGGCCATGGAGCGTTCACAATGGCTTCCCCGTGCAGCGCTGGAGGAACGGGCGGCCGCGACACTGGCGACATTCATCGACTCTGCGGTGCGTGAAGTGCCCTACTGGGGACGGCTCTTCGCTGCGCATGGAATCGCGGCGCGTGAGATCCGCGAGCCAAGGGATCTCGCCCGCCTGCCGTTACTCGACAAGCCCACCATCCGTGCACAGGTCGAGTCGATGAAGCGTCCCGGGGCGGAGGGATTGCAGCGGAGCAACACCGGCGGTTCCAGTGGCGCACCGCTGGTGTTCTGGCTCGGTCGCGAACGGGTGGCGCACGATGTGGCCGCGAAGTGGCGGGCCACCCGCTGGTGGGACGTGGACATCGGCGATCGTGAGATGGTCGTATGGGGTTCACCCATCGAGGTCGGTGCTCAGGATCGGCTGCGCGGCTGGCGCGACGCGCTGATGCGTACGCGCTTGTTGCCGGCCTTCGAGATGTCGACGCAGAAGCTTGATCGCTTCATCGCCGAGATCCGGGATTTTCGGCCGCGAATGCTGTTCGGCTATCCATCGGCCCTGGCGCTCATCGCGCGTCATGCGGAGCGCTCAGGGGTGCGTCTCAATGGGCTGGGCATCGCCGTGGTATTCGTGACCTCAGAGCGGCTCTATCCGCACCAGCGCGAACTCATCAGCCGCGTATTCGCTGCCCCGGTGGCCAACGGCTACGGTGGGCGCGATGCCGGCTTCATTGCCCACGAATGCCCGCAAGGTGGCCTGCATCTGACGGCTGAGGACATCATCCTCGAATTGCTGGACAGTGCAGGCCAAGCAGTCCCGGATGGTTGTCCGGGGGAAGTGGTCGTAACCCACCTGCGCAGCGGGGACTTTCCCTTCATCCGCTATCGGACCGGGGATATCGCCACACGTGCCACGGATCCCTGCGCCTGCGGGCGCGGTTTGCCGCTGCTGGCCTCGGTGGAGGGCCGGACCACCGATTTCGTCGTGGCCGCCGATGGCACGATCATGCACGGACTGGCCCTGATCTACGTGTTGCGTGATGAGCAGGGCGTGGAGCAGTTCCGCATCGTGCAGGAAAGTCTGGTTTTGACCCGCGTCGAACTGGTGGTCAACGCGCAATGGGACGATGTTGCGGCAGCTCGTGTCGTGGAGGCTCTCAAGGCGCGCCTGGGGCAGACGGTGGCGATCAGTCTCGAGTATCACGGCGAACTGGCGAGCGAGGCCTCGGGAAAGCATCGCTATGTGATGAGCCGCGTCTCACCGGGCTGAATGGCCGGACACGGTCACTGCGGGCGTTCGCCGCATGCCCGAGAGGTGGGCCGCCCGCTGCGCCCTTCCTCATCTGCTCATCTGGTGGTTCCGGCCGCCTCCTGAGCCTGCATCCAGGCCTCCAGCAGCACCATCACCCAGATCATTACACCGTAGTACTCGGCATGTCCCTGCTGATGCTGCCGCAGGAGAAAATCGATCCAGTCTTCACGAAACCAGGCTCGCCGACGCAAGGCCTGCAGGTGTTCGCTGGCCAGCGTGCGCAGGCCGGCGTGCTCACGCAGCCAGAGACCGAAGGGCAGGCCAAAGCCGTGCTTGCCCTTGGCGAGCGTCGCCTTGGCCAGCACGCCTTGCATGGCCCGACGATAGAACCAGCGCAATTCCCCATTGCGCACCAGCCATGCTGCGGGCAGGCCGGTAGCGAGGCGCATCATGCCGGCGTCGAGGAAGGGATAGCGCACTTCGATGCCAGCCAAGGCACATGTACGGTTGACCTTGCGCAAGTCGTTGTCGGCGAGGGTGTACTCGAGGTCCAGATCGAGCATGCGCTTGATGACTGGTACACCGTCTGTCGTGGTCCAGCGACTGCGCATCCCATCGAGCGGGTGTTCGCGATCGACCTGTGCGAGAAAACCGGACGTGAACACCTCTGCTGGGTCGTGCCGGTGCAGGAAGTTGTAACTTTCAAGGCGGTCAGGCAACGGGACCTCTGCCTGACTGACATAGCTCGCGGCCTTGGTCAAAACCGGCATTCGGCGCGTGAGCGGGTTGTCGAGTACCGGGGCCAACAACGCGCGCAGGGAAACTGGCAGGCGTTGCCAATGCTCGAACACGAACTGCTTCGCGTAGCGTGCGTTGCCACCGAAGATCTCGTCACCACCATCACCGGCCAGGATACGGTTGAAGCCGGCGGCACGCGCCGTACGTGCGCAGATGAGCGCGGGTACCGCGGAAGCGTTGCCGAAGGGTTCGTCGTAGGCGGCGGAGACCTCCGGGATGGCCGCGAGGACGTCCTCTGGCGTGACGTAGCGCTCATGCAAACGCACACCGGCGTGCCGGGCGGCTGCTCGTGCCCACTCCATTTCGTCGTAACCCGGGACTGCGAAGCCGATGCTGAAGGCATCCACGGCCGTCCCGCGTAGCCGTGCAGCCATGCTGACTACGCTGCTGCTGTCCAGACCACCACTGAGGAAGGCGGCGGCAGGGCCCTCGCCGAGCGCGCGCTCCGTTGCCGTCTCGAGCGAGCTCCTGAGATTGTTCGCCAGTTCCTCGAGGTTCGCCCGCTCTGGCTCGCGCCAGTGGGGAGACCACCAGCGTTCGATCCGAACGCCATCTTTCCCGATGCTGACAAGGTGACCGGGGCGCAGCTTCTGCACACGCTGCCAGACGGTCGCCGGTGCCGGGACCATATGGCAGTAGAGGTAATCGTAAAGCCCTTGCGGATCGATGCCGGTGCCGAGGGCGCGTGCGACCTGATCGGCCCGCGTGTGGGCAAGGATTCGGTCGGCATCCACAGACCAGGCAAGGGTCGCGATCCCGAGCGCATCGACTGCCAGGTGCGTCCTTTGCGTGCCCACCTCGTGCACCGCCAGGGCCCAGTGACCCTCCAATCCTTCCAGACTGCGCGCGCCGTCGCGGTGCCAGGCCTCGATGAGTGCGCGTGCGTGCCCTTCCTCTCGGGCTATCCGGGCGAGGTCCTCGTCCCGCCAGCGGGGGTCTCCGCTGATCGCGGCCTGCCACCGTGCGGCGATGGCGCAGCCCGAGCCCGGGGTGAGGGTCAGGCCGTTCCGGGGTAGCTGGTCTTCAGGTGCAATCCCGAACAGGATCTGCCGCGTTCGCCGGTGACGCTCGGTGTTCTGATCGAGGAGTAGGGCAAGCGAGTTCATCGGATGGGGGCAGCCTGCGCAGGGCCCGCGCGGTGCGCCGGCAGAGGACGATGTCGTGGTGGCACCGAGCGACCTGGGGGCGGTGCGCGCAGCCGAAAGCTCGGTGTGGTGGTCGCGCCAGCCGCCGCCAGCTCTTCCTGCACGATGGCTCGCATCAATACGGTGCAGAACACCAACTGGTAGAACAAGTCCCAGTAGGTGATGCCAAGGAAGATGCCACCGACCGCATAGGCGACCAGCGAGGCACGCAGCATGTAGGCCCAATGCGTTACCCAGGCGACAGTCGGGTTGCGTCGGCCCACCGCCGCGAGGCGGGTGAGGCTCAGAATGCTGCCGAATAGCAACGAACCCCAGAGTGCCGCACCG
>DNIF01000191.1 GCA_003485715.1 Gammaproteobacteria bacterium | reverse complement strand
TCCCTGCGCTTCAGCGGGAAACCACGCACTTTTGGAACTGGCTGGGCGAGAAACCGAACGGAAAAGCGAAAAGCACCGGGCGCATGGCGTGGGGTGTGACGATGGCGGACGGCACCCCGGTGCTCGGCAATGTCGAATTGAAAGGCCGCGCCCTGATGCTCGCCGTCACCTCGGCCGAGCGAGCGAAACGCGGCACCGCGCTTATCAACGATGCGCTCGCCGGGTTGGTCGGCTCGCCGCTGACCACGATTGAGACGGTCGAACAGGCCATGGCGGCGCGGGCCGAGGGGCTGACATCATCCGCACCGGCACCCGCCATTGCGCCAGAGGTTGCAACCCCGCTCATCCATGCCATGCTCGACCGTCAGTACCGCGCGACGCTCGATGAACCCGTCGGCATGCTCGGCGACATCACCCCGCGCGCAGCCGTTCAAACTGCCGCAGGCCGGCACCGAGTAGCCGGGTGGCTCAAGCATCTCGAAAACCGCAGCAGCCAACTCGACGCGAACGACCCGATGGCCACCTACGACTTCACTTGGATATGGCGCGAACTTGGCATCGAGAACCTGCGCAAATAGTTCGCTACCCCTGACGTCGATGCCTACCGTGAATCCGTGTCCCTACAATGCACAGAGGCCCAGGGGGTTGTAGCGGGCCGCTGGACGTCCGGAGACGCCAAACGGGTCCAGACACCAGACATCGCCCTTCCTGGCCCGCGTGCGGGCCGTTACGCGGGCATTCTCGCCCTTGGGGTCGATGCAGATCACCGAACGGTCGAGCAGCAGAAGGTTGGGGATGATCGTGCCGACGCCCTTGCCCGAGCGGGTGGGTGCCATCGTCAGCAGATGTGCCGGGCCGTCATAGCGCAGCAATTTGTTGTTTCGGCCCGATCGACCGATGACGAGATCGCCCGAGCCTTCCAACTTCGCCAGGTCGCGCCGATCGCCGAAGCGGGCCGAACCCATCAGCGTGTTGCGAGCCTGCCCGCGTCGGTTGAACTTCCAGATTGCGAACAGCGTCAGGCCGGTGAGCAAGAACGGCACGTCGGTCGCGATCTCGCCATAGCCGAAGATGCCCTTGAGCCAGCTATTGCTCGCTATCAGGACGATGAAGCCGATCAGCAGCGCCCACAGCGGCCCGATCCGCACCGGCATCAGCAGCTCGCGCCGGCGGGCGTGATCGCCAGCGCGGAATCGGCATCAGGATGGCCGAGCAGCCTGAGAAGGATTTGTGTGGCGAGGGCAGGGGGCACCCGTTCGTCGCGCATCATGTCGAACAGGGCATCGTCCTCGGGCGTCAACGCCATGCCTTCGATCGCGAGGTTGGCGCGGGCGTCCTCGTCGTCCTCGCGCCACATCGTGTCCTCGACCGGGCTGCCGCGCACATAGTCCAGCGCACGAACTTCGCTCCGCAGCGTGTCGAGGTCGATCGTCGTCATTCGCCCGTCTCCCGTTCCGCTTGTTCCGCTTGTTCCGCGTCGAACGCCCGCCGGCCGCGGCGCTTCCACAATGCCAGCGTATCGTCGCCAGCCTCGCTCCTTGCCTTGACGACCAACTCCAGCAGCGCGCCGTAGATCGTCGCGCGATCATCGTCGGCGAGATCGACCAGTCCGGCTTTCTGGACGAGGCCACCCAGTTCGATCAGGTGACGGGTGCGTTCGCGACGTTGCACGACCCAGCCCCTGCTATCCGTTCGCCGTTGCCCCGCTTCCGTCCGCAGCGTCGCCGCGCGGTTCAGTCGCAGCGCCCGATCCGTCGATTGCAGCAGCGCCGCCAACCTTGCGCCCACGCCGTTGAAAGAAGGCCGCGCCCTTCGCGCGCCATGCCTCCTTCGCGCTCGCATCCTTCGACCCGATCGCGTCGAGGCGCACGCCCGCGAGTGTTTCAGCATCGAGCGCGTCGGCCCCGGTGGCGGTGACAAGCTGGCCGAGCTGTTCGACCCGTTTCGCCTTCAGCGCCCGGGCCTTGTCACCCAGCGCCTTCAGTTCGGCGTCGTAGTCGCGAACTTTCCGCATCGCCTTCACCCTTCCGCGTATCGGTCAGCAGCATCCTATCATCCCGGCGGCATGGGTAAAGCTGTAACCGTGCAGGAGAACCAGCGTGTCAGTCAGGAGATGCGAAGCAGATCGTGAGTGCGCGCTTATACGTCGTTGCCGACGTGCGCTCAGAAGTGCATCATAGCAGTCGCGATGGCGATCTACCATTTCAGCGCCAAGGTCATCAGCCGCGCCAACGGCTCCAGCGCCGTCGCGTCCGCAGCGTATCGCTCCGCGTCCGAGCTGCACGACGAGCGGCTGGGCCGTAACCACGACTTCTCGAACAAGGCTGGCGTCATCCACTCCGAGGTGATGTCGCCGCAGGGCGCGCCGGAGCGTTTAAACGACCGCACGGTGCTGTGGAACGAGGTGGAGGCAGGGGAGAAGCGCAAGGACGCGCAGCTTGCCCGTGAGGTCGAGTTCTCGATCCCGCGCGAGATGAACGAGAAGCAGGGTGTCGCGCTGGCCCGCGATTTCGTCGCCGAGCAGTTCGTGAAACGCGGGATGGTCGCGGACCTCAACGTGCATTGGGACAAGGCGAAGGACGGCAGCCCGAAGCCGCACGCGC
>DNIF01000061.1 GCA_003485715.1 Gammaproteobacteria bacterium | reverse complement strand
CTTAGCGCCGATGATAGTGTGGCAGTTGCCATGTGAAAGTAGGTCATCGCCAGGCTCTTATGTAAGAAAACCCAGCTGCCAATTCCTGGCAGCTGGGTTTTTTATTTGACTGGGATTAGGCCTGGCCGGCTTATTTGCCTGCTTCCCGATGGGCAATTTCCGTACGTTTCCGCAACGGCGGATATTTACTACTTGCCGGCCCGCCGCGAGCCCTCACGCACTCACTCAGCTACGTGAGTGCAGCCCACACTCCTTTCGAGTCTGCTCCTCCCACCACCAGCGCCCCTCTCGCTCGTGCTGGCCCGGCAGTGTTGCCCTGGTGCATGGCTCGCAGCCGATACTCCTGAAGCCCTGTGCGTGCAGTTCGTTGTAGGGAACGCCGCGCTCGCGAATGTACTGCCAGACCTCATCGGAGCTAAGCCAGGTCAGTGGATTGGCCTTGAGAAGTGGCTTACCGCTCTGCCCGGTAAAGCTGTCTACTTCAAGCATCTCCAGCGTACTTCTCGTCCCTGGGCTTTGATCGCGTCGCTGTCCAGTCAACCAGGCATCCAGCCCTGCAAGGTGCTTGCGCAGCGGGCTTACTTTCCGTATGCCGCAGCACTCCTGATGCCCATCCACGAAAAATGAGAACAGCCCCTTGGCGCGGACGAAATCCTCAACCTGTTGTGTGTCCGGGTGGAGCACGTCGATGGTCAATCCGTAGTGTTCCCGGACCCGTTCAAGATAACGATAGGTCTCGGGATGCAGTCTTCCGGTGTCGAGACAAAACACTCGGAAGGGGCGTCCGGTACGCTTCGCGAGGTCTATGAGCACAACGTCCTCGGCGCCACTGAAAGCAATCGCACACTTGGAATAGGTCGCGAGTACGGCGTCCACGAGCGCAAGAGGGTCTCGCCCATCAAGCAGGCTTTGGCTGCGGGATATGAATACCTGAGCTTCCAATGTCGGGGATCTCCTCGTCGGCTCACTGGCGCGTGGCACATGGCCGCTTGATGAATATTCGGTGGGTCTGACGCCAGTCCACCCATGGTCGACCGGGATTTTACGCGCTCGGTGGCACATGGGAACTGCCCCGAGGCTTCGACAAGGCGCCCCCCCGTGTCGTCCGCCTCCCGGCACGGACTCCGGGCGCTTGCTGGGTGGATCGCTGCAGGCGGATATCGCTTCAGCGTGTGCCAACCTCGATAGAGGTGCCGTTGCGGGACAGATCGGTCAGTACCAATTCGCCATTTCCGTGATCTTCAATGAGAACGTGCATTCGGGAAACCGAGTGATGGGATCCCGGCACTATCACGTCGCAGGCTGGATCTCGCCCTAGTACATTCGTGCCCGGTTTTAGCGCGATCTCCTCTGCTCCCAGCGACTCACCGCCGTGCTGGCGGGCAATGTGGCAAAGTGCCAGCGGAACACCTGCGCAGTTCAGATGCAGCGCTTGTCCGGCCGAGAGAGAGCAGCGCTCGGGACGCCCGCGTGCGAGCGGCCGCCATCGACCTGATGGCGTGCCCTGGTCAGAGACTGAGGCTGTCTCATCGGCGGAAAACACGGAAGCGACGGCTTCAGCCGTGTCTCCCAGGGAGTCCCCGCGTCCGCTTCCGCAGGCCAGCGGTAATGGACTGGTCACAGATGGCCCCAAAGGCACACCCGCGCGGAACTGATGCCGCTGCGAGCGAACGAGTGAGGCATCGCGCTCCACGAGATATTCGTTGAAGCGCACGAGCGCGATGGTCACGAAGGGGCCATGACCTTGACCATCGGTGCCCAGCCCTTGCAGCAGGGCTACCCATTGATGCTCATCCGCCTGCAGTGTCAGCACGCCGTCCGGCAGATCTTCCGGCCGCAGGTCCTTTGGCGCACTCAACCTTTGGGGCAGCATATCTCCCAGCCAGCGGCGCAGCCGTCTAAGGTTGTTGCGTTCGTTCGTGACTCCCTCTGGGGAAAGCGCAGCTAGCCAGAGCTGTGTTTCCAAAGAGACCTTCGCCCTGGGCTGAAGAGCGAAATCGAAGGACGCCGGATCCGTGAAGCGCACCGTGCGACCCGCAACCTCCAGCACCAGCGCATCCTCTGATGGGTATTGCAGCTTCAAGCCGTTGTCTCCGTTGCAGTTCTGCCCCTGATGGCCCATCGCGCCACCGCCTACGTGGCCCGCGCTCGAACCCGACTCCGGCGGGGGTCGTCGTCGCAGGAATTGCTCGCCCGCCCGCGCATTGATCCATCCGTCCGATTTGTGCGCGCCGTGCGCGCACCTGATGAAGGTACCGCAAACGGCAAGCGTTCGACGGTAGCGGATTCCTGCACGGCAGAAGGGGTCGTCAGGCCACCACAAGGCGATTCCACTCGCCGAAGGCACGGGTCTGCGCCAAACTAGGTAATCCGAAGTGTTGCGTCAGGAGTGTCTGCGGGCGTGCGAACCCTTATCTCTGTCACGGAACTACAGGACTTGCTCGCCGGGCCTTCCGGCGTCCTCATACTCGACTGCCGCTACGACCTTGCTCGACCATCGGCAGGCGAACAGGCCTTTGCGCTGGCACATGTGCGCGGAGCACGCTACGCCGACCTTGGTCAGGATCTGAGTGGATCCGCCGGCCCCACGGGCGGTGGTCGCCATCCGCTCCCCAGCATCCAGCAATGGCGAACCCGCCTCGCGCGGTGGTCTGTCGGACCAGCTACGCGGGTTGTTGCCTATGACGACACCGGCGGGTGCTTTGCCGCACGAGCGTGGTGGTTGTTTCGATACTTTGGTCACAGCGAAGTGGCCGTCCTCGACGGTGGCTGGCAGGCTTGGCTGGCTGCGGGCGCAGATGTAGACGGGGGATCCGTGGCCCCCGGAATTCCTGCTTCCGCACCGCCACGATCGCCACCTGCCGTCAATCCGGACCGCTCGCGCGATGAACTCGCTGCCACGGCTGTGGCGAGTCCGCCTCCCACATTGGATGAGGCCTCGGCGGATCGCTCGTATCCGAGCAGTGTCGGGATAGCGGCGGTGCCCGTGGTCACGATCGACGGCCTGGTCGGTCGCCTGCTCGTCGATGCGCGCGATCCCGCCCGCTACGCCGGGGAAATGGAACCCATCGATCCTCGCGCCGGGCACATTCCCGGCGCTCGCAACCGCTTCTGGAAGTCCAACCTCGATGCCAACGGCCACTTCCTCCCCATCGACGAGCTGCGATCCCACTGGCTGGGGCTGCTGGGCGGTGTGCCCGTTGGCCAGGTCGTATGCTATTGCGGGAGCGGTGTAACCGCCTGCCATAACATTCTCGCGCTTGCTCACTGCGGTATCGGCGAGGCGCATCTCTACCCGGGCTCCTGGAGCGAATACAGCTCCGACCCCGCTCGA
>DNIF01000227.1 GCA_003485715.1 Gammaproteobacteria bacterium | reverse complement strand
CGGTAGACGCGCGTCTTGCTGCAATCCTTGATCGGGGCGAAGCCGCCGGCCATGTCGCCGTAGAGCGTGGAATAGCCCACCGCGCTCTCGCTCTTGTTGCTGGTGCTGAGCACCAGGCGCCCAGTGCGATTGGAGATGGCCATCAGCAACACGCCCCGACAGCGGGCCTGGAGGTTCTCCTCGGTGATATCGGGTGGCGTATCCCCCAGCACCGGGTACAGGACGTGCCGGAAGGCCTCGTAGGGCCCTTCGATGGGCAGCACCTGATGCGCGACCCCGAGGCGCCTGCACTGCTCGATGGCGTCCTCGTTGCTCATGTCCGCGGTATGCCGCGAGGGCATGAGCACGGCCAGTACCTGCCCGGCACCGAGCGCATCCACGGCAATGCAGAGGCTGAGCGCCGAGTCCACCCCACCCGAGAGGCCCAGCACCACACCCTGAAAGCCGTTCTTGCGCACATAGTCGCGCACACCGGTGACCAGCGCCGCGTAGACGAGGGCATCATCGTCGAGATCCGTCGCCGGCACTGTGCTCGTTGGCTCCGTCAGCGGTGTGCCATCCGCAGCGAAATCGCAGGCCAAAAGTGCGGTCTCGAAGTACGGGGCCTGCAATCGCACGCGCCCCGCGGCGTCCACCACCTGAGATCCACCGTCGAAGACCAGATCATCCTGGCCTCCGACCTGATTCACGTACACGATGGGCATGACAGCCTCAGCCGCCGCGCACGCCAGCACCTCTGCGCGTTGATGGCGCTTGCCATCGTGGAAGGGCGAACCGTTCAGGTTCAGCATCAGCCGTGCGCCCGCCGCCCGCGCCTGGGCCGCTGGCCCCGGGACCCAGAGGTCCTCGCAGACAGTGATCGCAACCGGCAGGCCGCGCAGTTCGAAGACACAGGCCGCGCTCCCCGCCCGGAAGTAGCGCACCTCGTCGAAGACCCCGTAGTTCGGCAGGATCTGCTTGCGATAGCGCGCGAGCACCGCGCCGTCACGCAGCACCGAGGCGGCGTTATAGAGCGCCCCGTCGCTGCGCTCCGGATGACCGATGATGACGTCGATGCCTCGAGCTGCCAGGGCTACCCGCTGCAGGGCCGCATCGCTGCCCGCGAGGAAGGCCGGCCGCAGCAGCAGATCCTCCGGCGGATAGGCCGTGGTAGTGAGCTCCGGGAACACGACCGCGTGCGCCCCGAGTTCATCCCGCGCCCGCTCCATCGCCTCCAGCACCTGACCAAGATTGGCCTCGAGATCGCCCACCACCGGATTCAACTGGGCCATGACAACTCGCAGGGCGGGGACGCTCATGGGCGGGGATTATCCGCGTCAGCCGCCGGCTTGGGCAGCCCGTGCTGGCCGCTGCGATGAACCGCCATGGCTCGTCATACCGGCAAAGGCGGACACCGTAAGCACTCCCATCGTCTTTCCCGCGCAGGCGGGAATCCAGTGACCCCCGCCATCGGAGCAAAAGAACTGGATCCCCGCCTGCGCGGGGATGACGGAGTGGGCGGGGATGACGGCGTAGGCCTGCCCCCGAGTGTCCTTGTCGAGGGCGGGGATGCCATCGTGCCTCGCCCTGTGCCCCACCGCCCTTGTCGCGTGACGGCCTCCGGCTCGACACTGCCGGTCATGCTCGCGGCCTTCGATCAGGCATCCCCCTCCCGGGCGCCTCCCCCGGAGCCGGGCAGCCATTCCCCGCTCAGACAGGCCTGGCGTGCCTTGCGCCTGTTCAACCTGTACCGGCTCGTCATTGCCGGGCTGCTGTGCGTGCTCGGCTGGCAGGGCCAGATCTTGGGCGAGTTGGACACGACCCACCCCCTGCTCGCCCGCGTCACCGCCGGGGCCTATCTGGCCCTGACCCTGCTGGCACAGGGGGTCATCGAGCGGCGACGGCGGCGCTTCTCCCGAGTCGTCTTCCTGCTCGCGCTGCTCGACATCCTCGCACTCAGTCTCATGGTGCACGCCACGGGGGGGGTGGGCAGCGGGCTGGCCCTGTTGCTGCTCGTCGCACTGGCCGGCACCTGCCTGCTCACCGGCGGCGAGACGGCCGCCCTGCTCGCAGCCATTGCGAGCGTGGCGATCCTGTTGCAGGAGGCGCTGCTGCAGATCACCTACCGCTACCCCGAACCGCACTACATGCAGGCCGGCCTGCTCGGCATCGGCCTCTTCGCTACCGCGCTCCTCGCGCACGGTCTGGCCCGGCAGGTGCGCGAGACCGAGGCGCTGGCCACCCGCCGCGGCATGGATCTCGCCAACCTGGCGCGGCTGAACGCGCACATCGTGAGCCGCATGCAGTCGGGCATCCTCGTGGTGAGCGACTCCGGCGTAATCAGGCTCGCCAACGACGCCGCGCAGGCCCTCCTCGGCCTGGATGAGGACTGCATGGATCGCCCGCTGGCCACGCTTGCGCCCGAGATCGAGGCGCTGCGGGTGGCATTGCTCGAGCGTGGCGAGGCACCGCAAGCCCCCTTGCGAGTGGCACGCAGCGACAGCGAGGTCACGGTGGGCATCACCCCCGTGGGACCGGAGAACGCCAGCGACCTCATCTTCTTCCTCGAGGACGCGGGCATGGTGCGCCAGCGCGCCCAGGCCTTGAAACTCGCCTCACTCGCACGTCTCACCGGCAGCATCGCGCACGAGGTACGCAACCCCCTGGGTGCCATCCATCACGCGGCACAACTACTGGGGGAGTCCGCCAGTCTCGACGCCGAGGACGCAAAACTCACGGCAATCATCCGGGAACAATCCACGCGCGTGAATCGCATCGTGGAGAACGTGCTCAGCATCGGCCGCCGCGAGCGACCACGCGCCGAGACGATCACGCTGCTGCCCTGGCTCGAACACTATCGCGAGGAGTTCTGCCGGCGGCACAACCTGCCCCCGGAGGAGTTCGTGGTGGAATTCACGGCAGAGGCACGGGAGCGGCCGCCCTCGATCAGGATGGACGCCTCCCAGCTTCATCAGGTGCTGTGGAACCTGAGCGAGAACGCGCTCCGCCACAGCCGCGCCAGCCCGCGCGTACGGCTGCGTGTCGGTGTGGTCGAACGGCTGGGCCGGCCCTGTCTCGACGTGATCGACACCGGGACCGGCGTGGCCCCGGCCGATCACGACGCGGTCTTCGAGCCCTTCTTCACCCGCGAAGTGACCGGCACGGGCCTCGGCCTCTATCTCGCGCGTGAGCTCTGCGAGCTGAATCAGGCCAGCATCTCGCTGCACGAGACCGGCCCCGGTGGCAGCACGTTCCGGATCCGCTTCCCGCACCCCGGCCGCCGCCGCGACGGGATGGAAGCGTGAGGCGATATCTCCGCATCCCGGCCGGCGGACGTGGTCTGGCAGCACGCTCAGTGCTCGCGCCCAGGGCCGGGTCGCGCGGCGCTGGCGCGGCCTGCGGCTATGCTGTCGGCCCGGTGCTGACGGCAACACCCGCGCGAGGCCACGGCCCATGAGTGCACACGCCCTGGTGGTGGACGACGAACCCTCCATCCGCGATCTGCTGGTGATGACACTGGAGCGCATGCAGGTGTCGGC
>DNIF01000233.1 GCA_003485715.1 Gammaproteobacteria bacterium | reverse complement strand
ATGTCATCGAGGCCTGTGACGAAGCCCTGCGCGAGCGTCTCATCGAGCCCGTGCTGTTCGGGCCCCGGGCCCGCATCCAGGCCGCGGCAGATAAGGCCGATGTGGATATCTCCCAGTGGGAACTCGTCGACACCGAGCACTCGCATCAGGCCGCCATGCTCGCCGCCCGCGCGGCGGCCGATGGCCATGTGGAAAGCCTCATGAAGGGCTCGCTGCACAGCGATGAGCTGCTCTCGGCCGTGGTGGACCGCGAATCCGGGCTGCGTACCGAGCGCCGCATCTCACACGTGTACGTGCTCGATGTGCCGACCTACGACAAATCGCTGTTCATCACCGATGCCGCCATCAACATCGCCCCCGATCTGGCCGCGAAGACCGACATCATCCAGAACGCGATCAATCTCTGGCGGGTGGTCTACGGGACCGAACGCCCCCCGAAGGTGGCGGTACTGGCTGCGGTCGAGACCATCAACTCACGCATGCCGGCCACGCTGGATGCCGCTGCCCTGTGCAAGATGGCCCAGCGCGGTCAGATCACAGGCGGTCTGCTGGACGGGCCGCTGGCCTTCGACAACGCCATCAGTCCGCAGGCCGTGGCCGACAAGGGGATCGTCTCTGAGGTAGCCGGGAGCGCCGACATCCTCATGGTGCCGGACATCGAGGCTGGCAACATGCTGGCCAAGCAGCTCACCTTCCTGAGCCATGCCGACGCTGCGGCACTGGTGCTCGGGGCGCGGGTGCCCATCGTACTGACCAGCCGGGCCGACAACCGTCATACACGCCTGATGTCCTGCGCGCTGGCGGTACTCATGGCCGACGCCCGACGCAGAGGGCAGGTGAAATGACCGCCACGCTGCTGGTCATCAACGCCGGCTCCTCCAGCGTCAAGTTCAGCCTCTACGCCAAGGATGGGTTGGCTGAGCTGGCCGAGGGTCAGGTCGAGCGGATCGGGCTCGAGCCGCGCTTTCAGGCGCGCACGCAGGCTGGGCGCGAGGAACGCCGGGATTTGCCCGCCACCACCCGCCAGCCAGAGGCCTTCGGCGTCATCCTCGACTGGCTCGACCAGAGCGATCTCGACTGTCAGATCGCGGCAGTGGCGCATCGCGTCGTGCACGGAGGCACGCGCTTCCACGCCCCAGTCTGCGTCACACCCGACATCCACGCCGAACTCGCCGCACTCTCACCACTGGCACCCCTGCATCAGCCGCACAACCTGTCCCTGCTGGCGGCGGCCAGCGCCGCGCTTCCGGATGTGCCACAGATCGCCTGCTTCGATACGGCCTTCCACGCGGATCACGCCCCACTCTTTCAGCAATTCGCCATTCCAGAGGCCTGGACCGCGCGTGGTGTGCGCCGCTACGGCTTCCACGGCCTCTCCTACGAGTGGATCGCCGAGCGCCTGCGCGAAGACTACCCGGCGCTGCACGCCGGACGCGTGGTGGTCGCCCACCTCGGCAATGGGTCCAGCCTCTGTGCCCTCGCGGGTGGCCGCAGCATCGACACCACCATGGGCATGACGGCACTCGACGGCCTGCCCATGGGGACCCGCAGCGGCGCCATCGACCCCGGGGCCCTGCTCTACCTGCAGGAGGAGCACGGGCTGAGCGCAGCCGACCTGCGCCGCCTGCTCTATCACGAGTCAGGCCTGCTCGGCCTTTCGGGTGAGAGCTCCGACATGCGCTGCCTGCTGGCCAGTGATTCTCCGCGCGCGGCCTTTGCCATCGATTACTACGCGCTCGCGGTGGCGAAGTACACGCTGCACATGGCCGTATCCCTGGGCGGGCTCGACGCGCTGGTGTTCACCGCCGGCATCGGCACTCACGCCTCCGAGGTGCGCCGCCGAGTGTGTGAACGCCTTGCCCCCCTCATCCAACCTACCGTTCTCGTCATCCCGACCGACGAAGAGCGCATGATGGCGCGACATGCGCTCCACATCCTCGCGGAGAACCCTGCATGAACAACTCCCAGCCGCTGCGTGCACTCATTGTCGGCGTGGCCAACGATCGCTCCATCGCCTGGGCCATCGCGCGCGCGCTGCACGCCCGCGGTGCCGAGATTGCGCTGACCTACCTCAACGACAAGGCGCGTCGCTTCGTCGAACCGCTGGCCGAAAGCGTGAACGCAGCGCTGCTCATGCCGCTCGACGTGCAGGTGCCGGAGCAGCAGGCGGCGTTGTTCAACGCGCTCAGCGAGCGCTGGGGCGGTCTCGACGCCCTGCTGCACAGCATCGCCTTCGCCCAACGCGAGGACCTGCACGGCCGTGTCACCGATTCTTCGGCATCGGGTTTCGCCGAGGCCATGGACATCTCCTGTCACAGCCTCATGCGTCTGACTCGATCTGCTCTGCCGCTCATGGGCGGGGGCGGGTCCATCCTGACCTTGAGCTACTACGGTGCCGAGAAGGCCGTCCCCGGCTACGGCATCATGGGGCCGGTGAAGGCCGCCCTCGAGGCCAGCGTGCGCGCGCTGGCAGGCGAGCTTGGGCCGGTCGGGGTTCGTGTGAACGCGCTCTCGCCCGGACCACTCGCCACCCGCGCTGCCTCCGGCATCAGCGGCTTCGACGCCCTGCTCGCAGCGGCCACGGAGCGCGCCCCGCTGGCCGGCGGCCTGGACATCGAGCTGGTCGGGAAGGCGGGGGCATTCCTGCTCTCACCCGAGGCCGCAGCCATCACCGGTCAGACCCTGCGGGTGGATGGCGGCCTGTCTGCGCTGGCCTGAGGATCGCAGTGCATTTGTTCCCGGTGGGCCATGCCTGTGCCCTGCTCTGACGCCGGACCACCCGCTTCTCCCGGCCAGCTAAGCTACCCACAAGCGGGAGACTTCGCGCGGCCCGCGACCCGTGCTCTCGTTCAAGCGAAGGCGTCGATACGCGTCCCGATCCGGGCACCCTCCCCAACCATCCGGGCGAGGAGATCGCCCAGGGCTGCCGCATCGAGCTGAGGATTCCAGCGCCATGGCGTCATCCGCTCGGCGCCCGAGGCCACATCCATGCCCCTGACCGACGTAGCGTCAGCTCGGGTAGCGCGATGACTGCCGCCCTCGGCTGGCCCTGGCGAGGAGCTGGAACTGCCCACATTCTCCGCTCGCTGCGGGCCTGGTTCCGGGCGTGCGACTGCAGCCGCCGGCTGCCGAAGGCCCGCCCGCACGTCTGACGCGTCCCGCCCGGACGCCGCCACCGCGGCCGGCGACGACAGGCTGCGGCCCGGGCCCGGTGGGTGCCGCCCCGTCGGCGGGACGTTCATGCCTCGCGAGTGATTGATGCGCACGCAATGCGTTTCCCGATGGACTTAAAGATTTGCCGCTTGCCCCACGGCAGCGATTTAGACGCGCCCCGAGGCAAGCGTTCGCTCAGACGACGCCTCGCCGCTCGTAGCGTGCAAGCAGCCGCTGCTGGTTGTCCAGCGACCAGAGGTGCAGATAAATGGCCTGCAGGTAATCGTTGGCGGCCAGTTCCTTGAGCGTCGCCGCGTCGAGCGCATGCAGGACCTCGCGCTGCACGCAGGAGAATCCCGACACCGAGAACTCCTCGCCGGCCGCGGTGCGCACGTTGGCAGTCATCGATTGCAACAACCCCAGGGCCTGGATGCGCTCGCAGAAGGCCTCGGTCAACAACCATTGGGTGTGGAATTCCCGCAGAAAGCTCAGCGCGCGCTCCATCAGTGGGGCGGGTGAACCGTCTGCGGCGAGCAACCGTTCACCCCTGGCCTCACGGTTGAATCCGGCCCAAGTGCTGTCGAGGCAGACCGTGTACCGCATCTCCTCACCCGCGCCAGGCTCAGCGCTCGCCAGCAAAAAGGGATAGCGGCGCACATAGGCCGGCAGGTAGTCAGCCTGCCAGCGACCGTCGGCGGCGAGGTAGAGGTTCTGGCGTGGTCGCAGACCCAGCATGACCACTGGCACGACGCGGCCCTCGTCGACGTCGGCGAAGACGATGGGGTACTCGCGCGCGGCAGCGGCGAACTCCACGGCCAGCAAATAGACGGAATTGGTGTCGCTCGCAAAGCCAAAGCCCGCGGCCGGGTCGAGGAAGAGGTCGCGATGGAGTTCGGCGGCGACCGGGACGAACTGGCTATAGAACAACGGCTTGATGGGGGCGGGCGTGCTCACGGGCGGGATCCTCGGGCGCAGGGCCTCAGGCGGGTTTTCGGTTGCTGCTAGGGACTCGGCTGCGCCCATGCCCCGGCTGCATCCGCGTCGAGCGCTGGCCTCTGCTCTCCGTTCGTAGCCTGCGCGCTTCCCACATCCCGCTCACCGTCGGACCAGTCACGGGATAACAGGGCCTGGTGCCACGCGTCGACCTCATCCGCACTGACGGTCACTGGATGGGTCTCGCGGATCTTCTTCAGCGCCGCCTCGCGGATTGCGACGGTCGCGTCCCGCACCAGCAGCTCCCTGGCCAGCGGTTTCGCCTCCGCCTCGGGCAGCGCGCGTTCCGGCAACCGCTCACCAAAACGCACGATATGAAAACCCTGGGGGCTGCGCACGGGCTCGCTCACCGTTCCGGGCGGAAGGCGGCCCAGCAACTCGCGCAGCTCCGGCAGCAGGTCAGCCACCGCAAGCAGGCCCATGTAGCCGCCTGCCGAACGGCTCGCCGCATGGGCGGAATGTTGACCGGCAAGCACGGCAAAATCGGCCTTGCCCTTGCGCAAGGTGCTCGAGAATTCTCGCGCACGTGCGAGTACCGCGGTCTCACCCTCAGCCTCGGCACCCTCCTCGAGCGGCAGGAAGATCTGCCAGACCGGCACTCGCTCAGGCAGAAGGAAACGCTCAGGCTGTTCGCGCAAGAGCCGCGCGATATCCGCCTCTGCCGGCCAGTCGGGGCTCAGGTTTGCGCGCACCACCCGGGTGAGGTAGAGGTCCACCAGCGTGCGGTCGCGTGCTCGCTGTACGAGAAGTGCCGTGAGGGAGTCGTCGAGGGCCCGGTTTACCTCCGCGGCGGTCAGTACCGAGCGCAGGGCGGATTCCTCCTCCACCAACCGACCGAGGGCCTCGGCGTCGGCCAACCAGGTGTCGCGTTCGTTCGCGGGCAGGGCCCCGAGCAGGGCCTCGATATCCGCCAGCGTCAGGGCGGGTGCAGTGACAGACACCACGCCTGCGACACGGTCCTCCAAGGGTTGCCCCGCGGCCGCGGATGCCGTCTCCCCCGCGGCAGGCACGCCAGGGGCAGCGACCGACCGGCCAGCGAGCGAAACCTGCGGGGCAGCCTCCCCTGCCGGCGCGCCGCTGCCGGCAGGCACAGGCATCGCCACCGGCACCTCGTTTGCGGGTGGCCCGTCCGCCGACCGGAGACCGAGCCATGCACCAGCGGCAAACCCCACTGCGGTGGCAACGATGATGACCGATAAGAAGTGAGTGTTTCCCATGCCGCGAATCCCGAAATCCATTCTTGTATCCAGAGGCCCGGACAGGCGACCCGTGCTCAACACGCATTGGCACACAGTCCGCGTCCGGACGCAGCGTAGCACGCGGCCTCCGGACGCCGATTGTCACCGCTCAGTTTGACCAACCCTGATTGCAGTGGCCCGTCCCCACCTTTGCGGATACGCTTGGCGGGCACGTTTTCCGGGTTACCGTCGAGGCAGTACTTCATCAGACCCAGACCGCCCGAGCATGCCCATTAAACACCCTTCCCGCCCTGAGCAGACGCCGTTGGCCCCGCCTGTGTCCGGCATTTCCTGCGCATCCCCGGTGCCCGGGCGTCCACGGAGCGCTGCGTGAGTTCACCAGTAAGCCGGCAACTCGTGATCGTCTTCGCCGACATCTCGGGCAGCACGCGACTCTACGAGCGCCACGGTGACGACATCGCGCGCGCGGTCATAGCCCGCTGTCTGGACGTCCTGCGCGACGTGACCCTGAGGCACGCCGGCACGGTCATCAAGTACATCGGTGACGAAGTCCTGTGCACCTTCCTCGAGCCGGATGACGCCGGGATCGCCGTGTGCGACATGCAGGAGGCCATTGCCGAACTCGACACCAGCGACCTCATTCCCGATGGGCTGCAACTGGCGATCCGCGTCGGCCTGCACTTCGGGCCGGCCTTGCTGGAGGGCGGTGACGTCTACGGCGACGCGGTGAACATCGCTGCCCGCATGGCAGCCGAGGCCAAGGCCGGGCAGATCATCACCACGCGCGAGACCTTCGAGGGCTTCGGCCCCATCCTGCAGGCCTCCTGCCGGCTCATCGCCCGCGAGAACGTCAAGGGCAAGAGCGAGACGATGGAATTGCACGAGCTGCTCTGGCTGCAGGACGACGCTACCCGCATGGGTAGCGGCGTGCTCAAGACCATGGGCGCCGAGCCCGGCTACCTCACCCTCGCCTATCGTGGCCGCACCTACAGCGTGAACGCGGAGCGCACCCGTACTGTGCTCGGGCGCAGCTCCAGCGCGGAGATCGCCGTGGATGAGAGCCTCGCCTCACGCCAGCACGCCGTGGTCGAGTTCCGTCGCGGCCGCTTCTTCCTCATCGACCAGAGCCTGAATGGCACTTATTTGCTGCAGGACGGCGACGAACACTTCCTGCGCCGTGAGGAAATGGCCCTGAATGGCAGCGGCCAGATCAGCCTCGGGCGTCCTTTCCACGAGCGTCCGTCCGGCATCATCACCTTCGACATCGTGCAGTGAATCGCCCTTCGCACCTTCCCGAGGGAGTAGGCAGCCCGTCGCTTCGATTCGTTTACCGCAGTGCTTCCGCGACCCATCGGGGCCACGTTCGCAGCCACAACGAGGACGCCTTTCTGCTGCGTCCCGATCTCGGTGTCTGGGCCGTGGCCGATGGCATGGGCGGACACGAGCGGGGCGACTATGCCAGCCGGCAGGTCGCAGCCAGCCTGGAGACGATGGGCTCGGAGGGCAGTCTGGCCGCCTTGGTCGAGGCCGCCGAGGACGCCATCCTCTCGGTGCATCAGCACCTACGGGAGCGAGGTCTCGCAGTCGGTAGTGTCATCGGCTCGACGGTGGTCGCCCTGCTGCTGCGCGAGGGGCACGCCGTAGTGCTCTGGGCCGGTGACAGCCGTGCCTATCGGTTGCGGAATGGCCTCATGTACCGGCTTTCGCACGATCACTCGGTGGTGCAGTCGCTCATCGACCAGGGCCTGCTGGAGGCCACGGCTGCCGCTGATCATCCGCTTGCGAACCGCATCACTCGCGCCGTCGGCGCGGGCGACACGCTGCACCTGGAAATGGAGTTGCTGCCGATCTGCGCCGGCGACCGCTTCCTGCTCTGCTCCGATGGCCTGGATCGACATGTCGCCGACGAGGAAATCGCGAGCCTCCTGGCCGCGAACCACGACCCGGAGGCCTGCGCCAAGGCCCTGTTGGACAAGAGTCTCGCGCTGGGTGGAAGCGATAACATCACTTGTCTCGTGGTTGATATCACCACGGCTTCGGTCGTCTGAGTCAGTCGCGGCGATGGCGAACTTCGACGAAACCCTGCGCGCACTCGGTCGTGGCAAGGTGTGTCTTGGCGCAGTCCTGCACAACCTGGACCGCACCCTCGCGCGGGCCCCGGGGCTCACCCGCGAGGTGCTCGCGCGTCTCGATGCCGCCTACGGCCGCGGCGATATCCGTGCCGCGCACCTGGCCCACATCCGTGCCCACGTGCGCCGCTCCCCACCAGAATATGCCCCCATCGCCCGTCCGATTGCCGGCGAGGCTGCCCGGGATCCGCGGCGAAGGGTGGATTTCAATCTGCACGGAGAGCGCACCCGCCCGCCCGCGCCGGACAAGGCGGCCGACGGATCTCCTGCACTGACGACGGCTGCACCAGCCGAGCAACTCGTCCTCGGTCCGGGAGCCATCCTGAAGGAGCGTTTCATCCTCGATGCCGTCATCGGCACGGGGGGCATGAGCACGGTGTTCAAGGGCCGGGACCTGCGCAAGGTGGAGGTCGAAGACAAGAATCCCTGGGTAGCACTCAAGGTGCTGAACGAGGACTTCCAGCGCTACCCCGACGCCTACATCGCACTGGCCCGCGAGGCGAGCCGGCAACAGAAGCTGGCGCATCCCAACATCGCGACCGTCTACGACTTCGATCGGGCCGGTGAGACCGTCTTCATGACCATGGAGCTCCTGGTCGGCACACCGCTCGATCAGTACATCCGCAAGGTCGTGAAACCTCGGAGCGGACTGCCATTCACCGAGGCCTTGCCGCTTGTGGCCGACATGGCCGCGGCGCTCTCCTACGCACACGAGCGCCAGATCGTGCATTCGGACTTCAAGCCGGGCAACTGCTTCCTGACCGACCACGGCAGCATCAAGGTCTTTGATTTCGGCATTGCGCGGGCTGCCAAGACACCAGGGCAGATCGACATGGCCAAGACGCTCTATGACCCCGGAAAGTGGGGTGCTTTGACACCGGCCTATGCCAGTGCCGAGATGCTCGACGGGCAGGACTCCGACACTCGCGATGACATCTACGCGCTGGCCTGCGTCACCCACGAATTGCTGACGGGCCGCCACCCCTTCAACAAGACTCCAGCTCACCGCGCGCGCGATGCGGGCCTGGTCCCGCCTCCGGTGCGCGGTCTGAGCCCACGCCAGAACGCAACGCTCGCACGCGGTCTGGCCTTCCGGCGCGAGGATCGCTGCCAGAGCGTCAGCGAATTCATCGACGGTCTGCGTCCGCATCCGGTGCCCGGCCTGTCCCTGCACGATCTGGCCCTAACGCTGGCGCGCTGGCGGCGCACCACCAGCGCGCTGGCCGGCGGGCTCGTGGTGGCGCTCCTCGTGCTGTGGTTGCGCCCCGGTGCTGAGCCCCCCTCCCCCAATGACGCCATGCCGGCCACCGAATCCATGGCACCAGCGGCAAATCCGCGCATCATCAGTGCCACCCTGGCTCGTCTGCAACAACAGATGGCCGAGGGCCGCCTGACTGCGGCACACACGCTGCTGGCCACGCTGCCGGCCACCGCGCGTACCAAGGCCGATGCCGTGGCTGTCGCAACGCGCCTGGAGGAACGCATGGCCGCGGCCGAGCGCGCCCTGCATCGCGCCACCGAGGCCGGAATACGCGGTGATGTGGCGCTGGCCAGCGCTTTCCAGGCAGAGGCCAGCGCACTCTGGCGGGACCGCCCCCCTGAAGCGAAGGCAGGTGCCAATGAGCGCTGAAGAACTGCCCCGGGGCGGTCTGCGCCGATTGTGTGGTCGGCACGCCTGCGGCGAACTCAGTACCGTCCACTATCGCGCTGCGCGGCGTTCCTTCATCGAGTCGGTCGTCGCTGGTCGCCTGCAGGCGGATGCGGACGCCCCCGGAGTCGCGGGCGTGGAGCCCGACACCTTCCTGGCAACCCAGCCGTTGCCGGCGCGCTGGCGCGCGCCCCCTCGCCGTTCGCTCATGCTGCGGGTGCTCACATCACTGGGGTTATCGATTGCATTGGTGACGGCCGCCTTCATGGCGTTCATTACCTTCACCAGCTGACTCCCAGGACAGGCTCCTGGCCTGTCCTGGCCGGCCCAACATCCTCCGGCGTCACTGACCCGGCACGCACCAGCGGTTGCAGGTCGCGTGCTAGGCTTCCGCCCGGTCCCGAAATGCATCGTGCAAGTGGCATGTACACCGATGCCACCGGGCTCCCTGCTCCCAGAAGTCCATTCAAGAGGAAGCTTCCGACCGATGAGCTCTCCGGCATCTCCCAACCTCGACCCAGCGGAAGTCGAGCGCTTCGATAGTTCTGCCAGCCACTGGTGGGACCGACACGGCGACTTCCGTGCACTGCACGACATCAACCCCATCCGCACGGCCTGGATCGCTGAGCTCGCAAACCTAGCGGGTGCCCGGGTGCTCGATGTCGGCTGCGGTGGCGGCCTCCTCACCGAGGCACTGGCGGCGGCTGGGGCGCGTGTTACCGGCATCGATGCCTCCCCTGCCGCCATCGAAGTGGCGCGTGCCCATGCCCGCGAGACCGGTCGTCTCA
>DNIF01000241.1 GCA_003485715.1 Gammaproteobacteria bacterium | reverse complement strand
CCGTGCAGGCCTCGCTCACCGGCCACCTGGTGCTGTCCACCCTGCACACCAACACCGCCGTGGGTGCCGTCACCCGGCTGCGCGACATGGGCATCGAGCCCTTCCTGCTCGCCTCCTCGCTCATCGGCGTGCTGGCGCAGCGCCTGGTGCGCGTGCTCTGCGAGGCCTGCAAGGAGCCCTACCAGGCCAATCACGTGGACTGCGCCGCCCTGCACATCGCGGAGCCTGCCGATCCCCTCACCCTCTATCGCGCCACCGGCTGCCCGCGCTGCAAACAGCTCGGCTACCGCGGCCGTACCTCGATCTACGAGCTGGTCATGGTGGACGAACACCTGCGCCGGCTCATCCACGACGGTGCCGACGAGCAGGTGCTGGAGGCCGCCGCGCGCCAGCACACCCGCGGCATCGTCGACAGCGGGCGCGAGAAGGTGCTGGCGGGGCTAACCACGCTGGAGGAGATCGGCCGCGTCACCCGCGAGGGCTGAAGCAGTCCGGCACCCGCGCACCCGCATGCCACCACCGCCCCGCTTCGCCATCCCCGCCAGCCACCCCGAGGCCGCCCTGCTCGATCAACGGCAGAAAGCGGTCGCTGCCCGCGCCCAGCTCAATCCGCGCGACGCGGCCGCCTGGGCCGAACTCACCGCGCTCGCCATCGAGGCAGGAGATGCCGAGGCCGCACCGCGACTGGCCGCCGAGGCCCTGCGGCTGGACCGGCGCAATCCCCGAGTCAGCTATCTGGCCGGGCGTGCGGCCCGGCTGGCCCACGACCTGGAGGCCGCGGCCACGCACTACCGGCAGGCGCTGCGGCAGGCAGCGGATTTCACCGAGGCCTGGATCAGCCTGGCCAGCGTGGAGCGTGCGCGGGAGTCCTACGACCTCGCCCTGGAGGCCCTGCAGCGGGCGCATGCACTGGCCCCGGATCGGGTCGAGATCCGGGTGAACCTCGGCAATCTGATGGGCGACCGGGCCGACTGGGTCGAGGCCTCCCACGCCTTCGAGGCCGCACTGGCGCTCGCGCCCGGCCACCCGGCGGCCACACTCGGCCTTGCCCGCAGCCTGGTCCACATCAACGCCTTCGCCGAGGCCCTGCGCCACCTCGAAGGGCTGCGGGAGGCGAGCCCCAACCCCGGCCTGGTGCACTACCTGCGCGGCCGCTGCCTGTGGCTGCTGGGTGACGCGGAGGCGGCGCGTGACGCCCTCACGGCCGCCTGGCAGGTGGCGCTGGCCGGGGCCGCGACCAATCCGCAGCCGGTGTTCGACCTCATCTTCGAGAGCGAAGACCCGGAGGCCGGCCTGGAGCCGATCCGAACCCGGCTGGCCACCAACCCGGACGACCCTTTCCTGCGTCAATGCGAGCTCGACGTCCTCATCCACGCCATGCGCCTGCCAGAGGCCGCCGCCACGCTCCTGCCCGCCATCGAGCACGCGGAAATGGACCGGGAACGCGCCTTCAGCGCCCTGCAACTGGCGCTCCGCAGCCCCGATCCGGCACTGGCGCGCCGCTGCACCGAATACGCCCTCGCCCACACCCAAGGCGGCAAGCATCCCGAGATCGCCTTCACCACTGGCATCTCGCTCATGCGGCTCGGCGACTACGCCCGCGGTCTGCCGCTCTACGAGCAGCGCCTGCGTGATGGCGTGATGCCGGGCATGCCGAGTCGGCTCCGACGCCTCGGTCGGCGCTGGCAGGGCGAGGCCCTCAAGGGCCAGCGTCTGCTCGTCTGGCAGGAGCAGGGCATGGGCGATGTCCTCCAGATGCTGCGCTTCGCCACACTGCTCAAGGCCCGCGGAGTGGGGCAACTGCAGTGGCTGGCCAACGGCCCGCTCCACCCGCTGCTGGCAGCGCAGCCGGAACTCGACGCGGTGCACACCCACATCGGCAAGGTGCAGCCCTACGATCTGCACTGCCCGGACATGTCGCTCGCGCCGCTGCTCATGCGCGACATCGAAGACCTCCCCGCCCCGCCCGCCTACCTGCGCGCACCGCCGCAGGCGCTCGCCGCCTGGCAGGCACGGCTCGGGCAGGGTGACGGTCGCCTGCGCGTGGCGCTCTGCTGGGCGGGCAACCCCAATCTGGACGCCGATCGCTTCCGCAGCGTCCCACCCGCCGATCTCACTCCCCTGGCGGCGGTGGACGGCGTGCAGTGGTTCAACGTGCAGAAGGGGCAGCCAGCAGCGGCCTTCGCCGGCGAGCCGCCCTTCCCCACCGAGGCCGTGCATCAGGACCTGCGCGATTTGGGCGAGACCGCTGCCCTGTTCGCCTGCATGGACCTCGTCATCAGTGTGGACAGCGCGCCGGTGCATCTGGCCGCCGCCCTCGGCCGCCCCACCTGGCTCCTCAATCGCGCGTGCAGCGAATATCGCTGGGGCCTCGGCCGCGAGGACTCCCCCTGGTACCCGAGTCTGCGCATCTTCAATCAACGCGCGATCTGCCAGTGGCGCGAGACCCTGGAGCGGGTAGCGCTGGCGCTGACGGCCCTGGTCGCGGCGGCGGAGTCGGGCGCTGGTCCGGGCTCGGGGGGCGCGGCGGGGCGGACTCAGGTGTCGGAGGCAGTCGCGGCGAGCAGCGTGGACAA
>DNIF01000009.1 GCA_003485715.1 Gammaproteobacteria bacterium | reverse complement strand
CGGCCATCGGCGGCGACGCCACTGTGGCCGTCTTTTCGATGGAGATGCCGGGCGAACAGCTCGCCATGCGTTTGCTGTCGTCGCTGGGCCGGATCGATCAGTCGCGCATGCGCAGCGGGAGGCTCGAGGACGAGGACTGGCCCCGTCTGACCTCGGCCGTCTCCATCTTCCAGGATCGCCGGCTGTTCGTGGACGATACCCCGGCGCTCACCCCGGGCGAGCTGCGCGCCCGCTGCCGGCGCATCCATCGTCAGCACGGCCTCGGGCTGGTGGTGGTGGATTATCTGCAGCTCATGCAGGTGCCGGGGACGGCCGAGAACCGTGCCACCGAGATCGCAGAGATCTCTCGTAGTCTCAAGGCGATGGCGAAGGAACTGAAAGTCCCGGTGATCGCGCTCTCGCAGCTCAATCGCTCCCTCGAACAGCGCGCCGACAAGCGTCCGGTGATGTCCGATCTGCGCGAGTCGGGGGCCATCGAACAGGATGCCGACCTCATCCTGTTCATCTACCGGGACGAGGTGTACAACGAGGACAGCCCGGACAAGGGCATCGCCGAGATCATCATCGCCAAGCAGCGCAACGGACCCATCGGCTTCGTGAAACTGGCCTTCCTGGGCAAATACACCCGCTTCGAGAACCTCGCCCACGGCGACTACGGCAGCGGCGGCGGTTACGGATGATCCACGCGTCCCATCCCGGCCGGGGTGGCGGCCAAGCATGAGTCGCCCCGCCAGTATCCTGATTCACCGCGAGGCGGCACGTCGCAACCTCTCGGCCCTGAGGGCGCTGGCACCGCGCTCGCGGGTGCTGGCCGTGGTCAAGGCCGATGCCTACGGGCATGGAATGGCCGCCATGGCTGCGGCCTTGCGGGCGGCCGATGCACTCGGAGTCGCCTCGTTGGACGAGGCCGCAGAGCTGCGGGCCAGCGGCTGGTGCGGAGCCATCCTGCTGCTCGAGGGGGTGCACCGCGCGAGCGATCTGGGTGCCGCCGCACGCCTCGGCTGTAGCCTGGTGGTGCATCGGCCGGGACAGATCGAGGCCCTGGAGGCCTGGTCCGGTCCGGCCTTCAGCGTCTGGCTCAAGGCCGATACCGGCATGCATCGGCTGGGCTTCCTGCCAGAGGAATTTCGCGCGGCGTGGCAGCGCCTGCACGGCTGTGCCGCAGTGGCCGGAGATCCGGTGCTGATGACACATCTCGCCAATGCGCAGGCCCGGGATCAGGCGTCGGTCGCGGCCCAGGTCCGGTGTTTCGATGCCGTCACGGAGGGCCTGCCGGGGGAACGCAGCATCGCGAATTCCGCGGCGCTGCTTAGCGCACCGGTTACCCATCGCGACTGGGTGCGGCCCGGGCTGGCCCTCTACGGTGTGTCGCCCTTCGAGGGCGTGGACGCGCCGCCGCCGGGCCTCGTGCCGGTGATGCACTTCGCCTCGGAGCTGATCTCGGTCCGAACAATCCCTGCGGGTGGAGCAATCGGTTACGGCGGTTGTTTCATCTGCCCTGTGAGCATGAATGTCGGTGTCGTGGCGGCTGGCTACGGCGACGGCTACCCAACCGGTGATCTCACGGGTACGCCTATCGTGGTCAACGGTGTGCGCACGCGGGTACTCGGACGCAGTTCCATGGACATGCTCACCGTCGATCTCGGGCCGGTGCCGGATCCACGCGAGGGCGATCCGGTGGAAGTCTGGGGCGGGCGCATCACGGTGGCGGAGGTGGCTCGCCACGCCGGCAGCCTGCCCTGGGCCTTGCTCTGCGCAGCGCGCCTGCGGGTGCCACGGGCCGAACTCCGACCGCTGGAGGACGAGGGGCCCGCCGTCCTGCGAGCGCTCACCGGCAGTCGCGAGGCATGAGCGGCCCGCGCTCTGCCTACCAGTGCCAGGCCTGTGGTGCCACGGCATCGAAGTGGGCCGGGCAGTGCGCCGATTGCGGTGCCTGGAACACGCTGCAGGAGGTCCTCAGACCCGCCATCGCCGGGCGTGGAGCCGCGGCCGCAGCCGCGCGCATCGGCTACGCCGGCAGCCGCGCCGGTGTGCAGCGGCTGTCTGAGGTGGCTGCGGGCGCGACGGCCCGGGTAGCGACCGGTCTGGCCGAGTTCGATCGGGTCCTGGGCGGTGGTCTGGTCCCGGGCTCGGTGGTCCTGTTGGGGGGAGACCCCGGGATCGGGAAGTCCACACTGCTCTTGCAGACCTTGGCTGGCCTGGCCGGCCAGGGTCTCGCGACACTCTACGTGACCGGTGAGGAATCCCCGGCGCAGGTGGCCGAGCGCGCCCGCCGGCTGGATCTGCCGACCGCCGATCTGCGGTTGCTGGCAGAGGTGGACATCGACCGCATCCTGGACATCGCCCGCAGCGACGGCCCGCAGGTGCTGGTGGTGGATTCCATCCAGACCCTCGCCGCGGCCGAACTGGGTGGCGCGCCGGGTGGGGTAGGGCAGGTGCGTGAATGCGCTGCCCGTTTAGTTGCGCACGCGAAAACAACAGGTTGCGCGGTGTTCCTCGTAGGGCATGTAACCAAGGACGGGGCGCTGGCCGGCCCGCGCGTGCTCGAGCACATGGTCGACACCGTGCTCTACTTCGAGGGCGACACGGGTACCCGCTTCCGCTGCATCCGTGCCATCAAGAACCGCTACGGCGCGGTGAATGAACTCGGTGTCTTCGCCATGGATGAGCGCGGCCTGAGGGAAGTGAGCAATCCCTCGGCGCTCTTTCTTTCGCGACATGAGCGCCCGGTTGCTGGTGCCGCGGTGACGGTCACCCGCGAGGGCACGCGCCCGCTGCTGGTGGAGGTGCAGGCGCTGGTGGACGGCTCCCATCTGGCGCAGCCGCGCCGGGTGGCCGTGGGCGTGG
>DNIF01000003.1 GCA_003485715.1 Gammaproteobacteria bacterium | reverse complement strand
CGGAGGGTGCTACCAGATCGGCGCCTGCGGCCGCATGCGACAGCGCCTGTTGCACCAGCACCTCTACCGTGGCGTCGTTCAGCACATATCCGGTGGCATCGGTCAGGCCGTCCTGGCCATCGAGGGTGTAGGGGTCGAGTGCCACGTCGGTGATGACGAGCAGGCCGGGATGCGTGGCCTTCAATGCCCGCACGGCGCGCTGCACCAGCCCGGCCGGATCCCACGCCGCATGCGCATCGGCGCTCTTCGCCGTTGCATCGGGCACCGGGAAGAGGGCCACGGCAGGCACGCCCAGGGCCAGTAACTCAGCGGCCTCGGCGAGCAGGGCGTCGATGCTGAGACGCTCGACGCCCGGCATGCTGGCGATCGCCTCACGCCGGCTCGTTCCTTCGATGACGAACAGGGGCTGGATGAGGTCGGCCGGCGCAAGCAAGTGTTCGCGCATCAGCCGACGGGCGGCTTCGGTGCGGCGCAGGCGGCGCGGGCGCAGGGCGGGGAAGGCGGCGGAGGGGAGGTGCGGATCGGCTGACATGCTGGGGTCCGGCAGGGGCCGTCTCCTTGCGGAGATGGGCTGGGGTGAGGGTCTGGAGAGCCTACGCCCTAAAACCGGATCAGGCTCTGGGCGTAGAAGTAATCCACGTCTCCCCGCTCCGGTGCCCCCGGCGCTTGCAGCGCGAAGTCACCCCGGGCAAGGCGCGTCCAGCCGGCATCCATGGTCAGGCTCGCGCTGACGTCCCAGCGCGCGGACAGTTCGAACATATGCCCGATGAAATCGCCCGAGCCGCCGTTGCGGTCCTGCAGACCTGTGCCCACCCATTCATCCCGTGCATTCGCCAGCCACAACTGCCGATGCTGGAAGAAGGCCGTGACGCCGTTACGCGGTGTGATGGTCAAGCGATAGCCCGGTGTGTTGATGTTGGAGCGGGGAACGGCGCCGAAGATGCCCGTGGGGCCAAGCTCCCAGCGCCGCGCGCCGTAGAGCGTATCGAAACGGTTGTTCTGGCCATCGCGGCCGTCGCCGTCACCGCTGGCGTAGTCGTACATGACGTGGAAACGGGGCGTCCAGGGCACATCGAAGGTATAGCCCAGCGCCCAGTGGTGGAACCAGGCCCGATGCTCCAGATCGCGGGTGTCACGCGCACCGGCGGTTGCACGCGATGACCCCACTTGCCCGGTGATCTCCACCTCGAGGTCCCAGTGTCCCGCGGCTGGCTGGATGTAGGTGCGCACGCCCGGCGTGAAGAAGCGGCGGTTCGCAGTGGCGCCGCCCGGCCGATCGTCCTCGCTGAGGTGCAACAGGTAGACCTCGGCATGCAGGGTGGGCACGACGTTGAACCATTCGACATGCCCGCCGGAAAAGAAGGTGCGCGTCTCCTGTTCGTCGAAGGTGTGAACTTCGCGGAGGATCTCCTCGGCCGCAGAGGGCAGGCGCACCACCGGCTGGAAGCCGAAGAACTTCGCCTGCCAGCGGTCGCCATGATCACGCAGGCGCAGCAGGCCACCGGTGAAGGCGTTGACGGTGTTGCGGTACACGTTGCGCGCCACCAGTCGGCGGCCGTTCATGTAGCCAAGGTCGAGCGTCTGCCGGCCCAGTTTCACTTCCGCGTCCACGCCACTGCCGCCGACGTTCTCGCCCGCCCAGGCTGCATAGACCTGCAGGAAGTCCGCCGCGTTGACCTGGGCGTTGGTGATGGGGATACGGGCACCTACCCGGGCGAAGTTGGCAGACCCCTCATCGGTCAAGAACTGCCGGGCGTCGAGGAACTCGACGCCTGCGCGGAAACCCTGGTGATGAACCTGGATCCAGGTGCAGTTCTGGACGGGAATGGCCTGATCGCCACCTTCGGCGCCGAAGCGATAGGAGCCGTCCTGGCCCTCGTAACGGGAGCGATGTTCGACCGCAAACGACACCCACTCGGGCAGCTTCATGGCGCCGTGAAGACTGTAGACAGGCTTGTACGGATTGCGTCTGCCGATCCAGTCGTCTTGCACCGCTGCGTGGCAATGGATGGGTCGGCCCGCGCCTGGAACCGATGTTCCTCCGCCGGCCGCCTGGGCGGTTGGGGTGAGCAGCGCGAGGGCAGCAATCGGCAGCAGGGCCCGATGCCAGCGGTGTGAGTCGCGCCGGGCGCGATGAAGCAGGGGGGATGGTGAATGGATGGTCACGGGACGGTTTCCGATATTGGAAGCGGGCGCAGGTTAGGGAGGATGCAGCCAAGAGTGAACGAAGCATTTCTGCATTGCTTTGCACGAAAAACGAATTCCATCGGGCGTCATTGCTCCGACACATCCGGCAGCGCTGTGCCCTGGAATCTGGTTCGTCAGATCAAAGCCCCGCCGGAAGACGGGTTGGCGTGCGGGGCCGGACAGGCCGAGACGGCTCGCGCCATCGACGAGGGAGCGAGGCGGCTTACCCAGAGGGGAAGCGGCTTGCGAGCGGCCGCGGATTTTACCAGCAAGCCTGATGATTCAGGCCGGACGCCTTCGCTACACCGCGCCGATTGCTCAGTCGAGGGTTAGCCCGGCCGCGCCGCGTGATGCGCTACCGATCCGGAGCGGTGCCAGCGCCCTTGTGCTTCCGTCATCCGGTATGCACAGGCCGATGAAGCTGTGCACGTAGTCGCGCAGGCGGCGACCCTCATGCACGGCCAGCCAGGCCTGGTTCTCGCCGAAGAGATGGCGCACGGAGCGTGTTGCAAGACCTGCCCCGGCCACGGATTCGAGCGCCATGGAAGCCACGAGGCCAACCCCGAGACCGAGTTTCACATACGTGCCGATGACGTCTGCGTCCAGGGCCGAGAGCACGATGTCCGGGCGCAGGCCCGACTGGGCGAAAGTGGCGTCGATACGCGCACGCCCGGTGAAGCCCTCGTGGTAAGTGACGATGGGCCACTCCGCCAGGGCCTGCAAGGTGATGTCTTCCTGCGCCGCGAGCGGATGATCCTGCGGCAGGATGAGTGTGTGGTGCCAGCGGTAGTAGGGCAGTGACACCAGTAGCGGATTGTCGGTCATGGATTCGGTGGCGATGGCGAGATCGGCGTCGCCGCGCATGACGCGCTCGGCGATCTCCTGCGGGCTGCCCTGGTGCAGGCTCAGATGCACACGCGGGTAGAGCACCCGGAACTGCCGCACCACTTCGGGCAGTACGTAGCGCGCCTGGGTATGGGTGGTGGCAACGCTCAATGAGCCTTCATCGCAGCGGCTGAAGTGATCAGCCACGCGCTTGATGTTCTCGGCGTCCACCAGCATGCGTTCGACCAGTGGCATGACCTCCTTGCCCGGCTCGGTCAGCCCGGTGAGGCGCTTGCCTTCGCGGATGAAGAGTTCCACACCAAGCTCTTCCTCGAGATCGCGGATGTGGCGGGAGACGCCCGATTGGCTGGTGTGCAGGCGTTCGGCCGCCTCGGTGAGGTTGAAGCCGTGGCGCGTGGCGG
>DNIF01000029.1:4718-9710 GCA_003485715.1 Gammaproteobacteria bacterium | reverse complement strand
ATGATGATCGTGCATCCGGTAGCCGTGATGATCGCCCCGGTCTTGCCGCCTGCCTGAAATCGTTGCGCGACGGCGATGTCCTCATCGTTTGGAAGCTCGACCGGCTCGGCCGAACGCTCACCCACCTGGTCAGCACGGTGCAGAATCTGTCGGATCGCGGTATCGGTCTGCGGGTGCTCACCGGCAAGGGCGCGCAGATCGACACCACGACGCCATCGGGCCGGATGGTGTTCGGCATTTTTGCCACACTGGCGGAGTTTGAGCGGGATATGATCCGCGAGCGCACCATGGCTGGCCTGGCCGCTGCCCGCGCGCGGGGACGCAAGGGTGGCCGCAAGTTCGCCCTCTCCAAGGCCCAGGTGCGGCTCGCTCAGGCTGCTATGGCCCAACGCGACACGTCCGTTTCCGACCTCTGCAAGGAACTCGGGATCGAGCGCGTCACTCTCTACCGCTATGTCGGTCCCAACGGGGAACTCCGGGATTACGGTCAGCGCGTGCTTGCTGCCAAAACGCGATGATGATGACGGGAGCCCCGATCAAACTTACCCAAGCGGACGCCGCAGACGTTGCAGACCTGTACAACCGTTGCAGCGACTATTTCCTGTTGCAGGACGGGGCCGCGCCCACGCTGGACGATGCTCGCGAGCTTTTCTCCGATGTGCCGCCCGAAAAGAGCGCCCACAATCAAGCTGTCCTGGGATGGAAGGGGCCTGGCGGCCTATATGCAATCGCGGCCATCCTCCGCGATTATCCGCGTGATGGCACATGGTATCTCGGCTTCATGATCGTAGATGCCGCACAGCGTGGTCGTGGCGTCGGACGCTCAATTTACTCGACGGTCGAAAGCTGGGCCGCTGCGAGAGGTGCCACAGAGATTCGGTTGGCCGTGCTGGAAGCGAATGAAGCGGCAGAGCGATTTTGGCGTTCTCTCGGCTTCATTGAGTATCGGCGCGTTGGGCCAGACACCTTCAAAATGCGTAGCCATCGCCGGATAGAACTGAGCCGTCGCCTTTCTGGCGCGACCGTAGAAGGCAGCAACAAGTAAGATCTCGCGCCGGCTATCTGGGCGAGCTTGGCGTAGGATTCCGCCCCCTCCCGCAAACGCCCCCTAAATATTTCTTGCACTATGAACAAGGCACATACAACGACTACAAATCCTGTTTTAGACCAGAGACTAAACAGCCAAAATAATATCTCTGTAAGAAGATATATTTTTGACGATTCAACTAGAAGTGCTTGGATTTTAATAAACGGAGAAAAGAGAAAATTGTGTCAAGAAAGTGATGGATGCAGTTTTCAATATTCTACGTCTTTAATAACAAGGCAAGTTAGAAACCAGAAGGAAACATCTAATCTATCAATAGATAGAATTTCGGGGTCAATATCAGAAGATTTTGCAATGCTAGATGCAAATGGCCGGACTATTATGTTCATGACGTTTGCAGGTGATTGTAAGTCAGAAGCAGGGCTGCGGCCAAAATTCTGATTAGTCGGCAGGGCTGTCGTTCTGGGTGCTAAACAGACGCGACCAGAATCCGCGCTTGGGAGTGAGTTGAGGAGCGGCGCGCTGATCGGTTAGGGCAAGCCGTTGTGCTTGCTCCCGCCAAGCGTTTCGCTCTTCACGAATTTCTGCAATCTGCTCACGCAACAGCCTGTTTTCAGCCTGTAAACTAGGGGTGTCACCATCTGTAAATTCTGGCTGTAAAGGTGGCTGCATCCCAGTTGCAGGGGGCCAGACACGGAACAGTTCGACAGGTTCAATTCGCCACTCGCCATTGGTTGATTTTTCGGCGGAAACACGCCCAGTCTTGATCGCCTTCATAAGCGTTTGGCGGGTGACACCGACCTTCTCTGACGCTTCTCTTAGGGTGATACCCATAGTGTCACTCGCTGTTAAATTTGCCTGTATAGTATCTATATACCGGTTGTATCATCATCAGGAAATGTGTCGGATGCACGGAGCTTGTTACCCAGCCCAGTGACTAGCTGGGAGATTTCCTGCTGCACCATTGGATCAGGTTCCTGTTGTTGGGTGGCAGGCAAGTCTGGCTCCATACCGTCAAGGAAAGGCTGTGCTGGTGGGGGAGTGCCGGGGCCGCTTGGTAATTGGCGCTCGTCTCGGAATAGGGAGGGCAAACGCCGTAATGGCGCTTGTTGGCCGAGATCGTCAGCATCCGGCTGTTCTGCTTCCGATATGATGACCGCAGCACTGAACAGCGAGTAGCGCAGGCCGTCACGTTTACCGGACCATGCGACCCGGTCGTTGATGATGTGGGCATTTACGGTGCCATTTTCCCCAATCTGGCGAATTTCTATCCAGCGATCCTCGGCCAAAACATCCACGGCGCGTTGGACCGTGCGACGGCTGCATTTCATCAATGCCGCCAAGGTCTTTTGGCTTACGACAACAGCATTATGCTCACCAACCCGTGCGGTCAGGATGTGCATTAGCTGGGCCGCTTTAGGGGCTTTTTCGATCAAACTCGCCCATGCTTCATGAGCTGCTCGCTCTGTCTGAACCCAGTGACCTGGTGGTTGCCGCTTCGCCAACTCGGACATTTTTAAACCCTCCGCAGATGGCGCAGGGGTGCGCCATCTGTGTCCAATAATTTGACACGCATGACGGTTTGGTAGACGCATTTCAAGTCAATAAATTGGACACAGAATGCAAATGGATTGCCAAGAATGACGCAGGGGTGCGTCATAGCTGGTGACGCAGGGGTGCGTCATAGCTGGTGACGCACCCCCCCCCTATTAACACGTTGATTTATAACAATGTTTTTTCTGCCCCTTCTATATGATCTAAAGGGGGTGCAAGCGCGGACCTAAGCGCTGGCGGAGCAGCCCCTTTAGATAGGAACAAAAAGTGAACGGAGAGTGCCGCTAGGCGCGGCACGCGTTAGGCGCATAACGGACAGGAATCCGCATCCCTTCCACGTCGCGCACATTGCAAAGTCGCAATTGGCTATCAGGGAGTGCGAGAGGCGATTCCCGGGCCAGAGAGCGCAGGGATGCGCTTGGGGGGAGTTCGGGCCGTCCCAAGGGCTTGGCGGTGCCCTAACGGGCACCAGAGGGTGAAATCAGGGGTTTTCGGTTCTGCGCAGATGGCAGGGCGGACATTCGCCCTCACCAGCCGTGCCCCAGCTATCGAGCCAGCAGGCCACTTCCGTGCCGGTTAGGTGCAGGCCGGTTTGCTGATACTCAGCCCATGAGGCGAGAGCTTCGACCTTGAAGCTCTCCCGGGCTTGCGTGCGGTCCACGATCAGATTTGCCCCGCCGCCACAAGCTGACCTAGCAGGGCGTTCACACGGGTCTGCCACCCGGGGCCGCTGTCGCGCAGATGCTCGACCGTCTTTGCATCCAAGCGGATTTTTACCTCGACCTTGGGGTCTTGCGACTTGGGACGCCCACGCCGGGACGGCTTCATCCCGGCCATGAAGGCGGCATCCATCGGCGGGTTGTCGTCGTGAATTTCAGGGTCAAACTTGGCCATAATAGAACCTCGCTTCGTGCTTTTCTGCCGGACGCAGGCTGATGGCGCGGATCGCATCGTCCTGAGAGCCTTCGGTGAACACCAGCACGTGCAGGCGATCCCCGATCATGCCCAGGGCGACGAACCGGACCTCTCCATAATCGAAGCGGTCATCTTCACGCTCAAACGCCGTGTCCCAATCGAACCGTTCCGCAGCCTGCAAGGATAGGCCGTGCTTGGCGATATTGGCCTCATCCTTGGCCGGGTCGAACTCGATTTCCATGATATTCTGTACACCCATTAAATCGGTCGGGCAATAATTTTCGTACACCCATAAATTACTGCTCTATTCCGCCTGCAATGGCACCCACTTGCCCTTGCACGTCTGGGTTTTTGCGTCCCATCGTGCAGTGCATCCGTATAGCTGGCGCTCGATCTTGGGTTCCTGTGCCCAGCGATAGGCGAGGGCCGCGGCGAAGATCAGACCCAGACCGATCAGGGCGGCGGCGATCCATTCCTTCAGGCGATCCCACCAGACCCCGGCGCTGATCCGCTGAAGCTGTCCAGCGGCCCGGTGCAGGGCGTCGACCCCAGCACCTGCCTGTGCAGTCCATTCGGCACGCTGGCGGGCGTCTTGCTCGATCCTCTGGGCCAGAGCGGCGACTTGCTGGGCGACCCCTTCGGCCCCGGCGTTCCGCATGGCGTCGAGCAGGGGGCGATAGTCCGCGCCGGGATCTGAAGGAGGGGGATCGTCAAACTCGGTAGGGTCGAAGGGATCAGGCATCGGCGGGGCCTCCCTTGAAGGTCCAGCCCTCGAACGCCTTGCGGTCCTGATCGCGGCTGATGCGGTTCATCAGTTCAGTGAGGTGAGATTCCCATGCGGGGTCTTTCATGGCGGCATCGAGGAGCAGGCCGCCGAGGATGATCTTGCGGCGGGCATCGGCCTTGCGGTCCAGGGTGGCGGCGCGGGCTTCCAGTGCCTGCAACCGGGCCTTGGCCTGCTGGACCTTGCGACGGGCGCTTTCGATAGCCTCTGGCGTGGGAGCGGCCATGGTCAATCCTTTCGCTGCGCGATATTGATAGCACCGCACCCGATAGAACGAAAGAGAGGAAGGGCGCACTTATGCAAACTTGCGTTTGCGTGCGTCAGGGGATACCCCTGAACCCCAGCGGGCTATCGCCCGCGCCATGCTCCCGCATGGCAAGTAAGGGCGCGGCGATGGCGAGCTTCCATCTTGCGGTGAAAACGATAGGCCGTTCCGCCGGTCGCAGCGCAACGGCGGCGGCGGCCTATCGTGCGGGCGTCGAAATCACGGACGAGCGCACCGGCCTCGTCCATGATTACACCCGCAAGCAGGGCGTCGAGCATAGCGCGCTTGTCGTGCCCGCCGACGCCCCGGCGTGGGCCAACGACCGGGCCGCGCTCTGGAACGCCGCCGAGCAGGCCGAGACGCGCAAGAACTCCACCGTCGCCCGCGAATATGAAATCGCGCTCCCGGCCGAGTTGTCGGCCGAGGCGC
>DNIF01000029.1:0-4299 GCA_003485715.1 Gammaproteobacteria bacterium | reverse complement strand
CACCAGGTCGCGAGGGCGACCAGCGCAACCACCATGCCCATCTGCTGACGACGACGCGGCGGATCGGCCCGGAAGGGCTGGGCGAGAAGACCCGCGAACTGGACCAGAAGACGAGCGGGGAGGTCGAGCGGTGGCGGGGCCGGTGGGCCGAGATGCAGAATGTCGCCCTTGAGCGCGTCGGTAGCGTCGAGCGGGTGGATCATCGCAGCCACCAGCGGCAGGGGATCGAGCAGGAGGCGACCGTGCATATGGGGCCGAGCGCAACGGCGATGGAGCGCCGCGCCGAGCATCAGGCGATGCGGGAGGGGCGGGCCTATGAGCCGGTGACGATGGTGGGCCAGCACAACGCCGGCGTCATCGAGCGGCGGGGCCTGCGCCAGTATATCGAGCGGGGGACCGAGTGGCTACGCGATGCGGGGCAGCGCATATCGGGAAGACTCCATGCGTTCGCGGCGACCTTGAGCGGCGCGGTCGATCGCGATCGGCGTGATGCCGCCGAGGCGCAGCGTCAGGAGCAGCTTGCTGCCGAGCGCGCGCGTGAGCAGGCACAGGAGCGCCAGCAGGCGCAGGAACGGGAGAAGGTTGCGGAGAAGTTCAGGACCATAGCCGGGAAGCGCGAGGCGGGCGCCCACGGCTATGGCGACCATAACAGCGACTGGAAGGCGACCCCGGAGGCGCTCCGCAAGGCGGTGGATGCCTATAACGGGGCGAACCAGCATACCAAGGATCTCTACATCGAGCAGATCCAGCGCGAACCCCAAATGGCGCGGGCGGTGGGTCAGTTGCTCCACGAGCGTGAGTTGGTCCTGCAACGGGATCGAGGTATCGGACTATAAAAGCGGAGAGCAAGTTACATGGCTGATTTGATCACTATCACCGTAGATAACAATGAAATCATACGTTGTTTGAATATGGATGATGCCAATGATAAGGCAAAATTTCTTTCAAAAGAGAGTGATAATATCGCTCTAGAAATAATACCTGAAAATGGAGGGCCAATGACTACTTTAGAGTACGATAAAGCCTCTCATGATTGGGTCTGTGGCGGTTGAACTTTGGGGGCGTCGTGATGAATTTTTTAAAATGCGCGATAATTATATCGGGATGCTTTGTTTATAGCGGAGCAATCGCGAAAGAAATAAATAGGGGGCGTTTGCGGGAGGGGGCGGAATCCTACGCTAAGGATTTGGGCCAGCGATATTCCCCGGTTAGATTGATGTGTTCCCATCCCAACGGCGAGACGTGGGCGAGTAGATCAGGCGCGATATGGGTACCGCTGGCGGCCCGGGTATTGACGACCTCGCCGAGCTTCATGGTGTTCCAGAATATGATGATGGCGGCGAGCAGGTTCATTCCGGCGATGCGATAGTGCTGGCCTTCGCCGGATCGATCCCGGATTTCACCTCGGCGGTGGAAGCTGATGGCGCGCTTTAGGGCGTGGTGGGCCTCACCCTTGTTGAGGCCGATCTGAGCCTGGCGCTGGAGGCCGGCATCAAGAATCCAGTCGATCATGAACAGGGTTCGCTCGATGCGGCCCACCTCTCGCAATGCGAGGGCCAGCTCATTCTGGCGCGGGTAAGAGGCGAGCTTGCGAAGAATCTGGCTGGGGGCGACGATCCCCGCTGCGATCGTCGCCATGATGCGCAGGATGTCGGGCCAGTTGCGCTCGATGAGCGGTTCATTGATCTTACCTCCGACCAGCGCTCGCACATTGGCCGGCGTCGCGTTGGGCGTGAAGGCATAGAGTCTTTTCTGAGGGAGATCGCGGATACGGGGGGCGAACCTGTAGCCGAGCAAGGCGCAGGCGGCGAACACATGATCGGTGAAGCCGCCCGTGTCGGCAAAATGCTGGCGAACGCGGCGGCCCGCGTCATTCATGAGCAGCCCGTCCAGGATATAGGGAGCCTCGCTGACCGTTGCCGGGATCACCTGGGTTGCGAACGGCGCATATTGATCGGACACATGGCTGTATCCCTTGAGGCCCGGGACGTTGCCATATTTCGCGTTGATCAGATTCATCGCCTCGCCCTGCTCGGTAGCAAGGAAGAACTGCCCGTCGCTGGATGCCGATTGCCCTTGTCCCCAGAAGGCGGCCATGGGCAGGGCGGCGTGGGCCTCCACGATCATGGCGAGCGCCCGATCATAGGCGCTGCCTTCGACATGCCAGCGCGCGATCCGCAGCAATTCCCAGAAGCTGTGCGTGTTGGTCGCCGCCGCCATCTTGCGCAAACCGAGATTGACGCCTTCCGCCAGCAACACGTTCATCAGGCCGATCCGGTCGCTGCAGGGCGCGCCGGTGCGCAGATGCGTGAACGCCTCGGAAAATCCGGTTCGCTCATCGACTTCCAGCAACAGATCGGTGATCCTCGCGGGCGGGAGCTGTTGATAGAGATCGAGCACGAGATCCTCGGCCCCTTCGGGCGTGTCGGCCCTCAGCTTGTCGATGTGCAGCTTGCCGTTCTCGATGATGCCGCCTGGGATCGTGCCGGTTCGCGCCGCGCGGCCAAACTCCTTCAGCCGTGTATCCAGTCGAGCCCTGCGCTCGGCCAGCCATTCGCCGGGTCGCAGCGGCACGGCGAGCCGCGCGGTCTGCTCTATCGCCTGTGGCGGGACCAGAAGCTGCTTGAGGTCGCCATAGCGGCGCGATCCCGCCAACCATATGTCACCGGACCGGAAGGCGTCGCGGATGTGGAACAGCACCGCGATTTCCCAAAGCCGGTGGTCGCCGCTGGGCTCAGCGCAAAGATGACGATGCCATTTCGAGTTGGGACGTAGAAAATCCACCGGCGGATCGACCTTGATCCCGTTACGCAGCATCGCAACGGCCGCCAGAAGAGGCGTGGCGATCGGCGCCGCCTGCATGTCGAGCAGGCGCAGCATCCTGGGCGCGTAGAGGCGGAAACGGTGATAGCCGTCCAGCACACGGCTGAGCGGGTCGGCCGCGAGCACGTTGGTCAGCGCGGAGGCCGTGGCGACAAGGGTTCTGAACCGTTCCCAGCCAGGCCCGGTGGCGATTATCCCGTCCAGGGCCGTGCCATCGTCCTGCGCTCCAAGCAAAGCACCACCGATTTCGGCAAAGGACTTCAGCGTGTCCCGAACGGCCGCCTTTTCGTCGGCGATCCTGGTGTTGCAAAGGCGTTCGGAGGCCCGATAGAGACGGCCTACGATGCGATCGTGGGTCTCCACGATGACATCGGCCAGCGATGACCGCCATTCCAGGGTGCAGACAGCGAGGATCGCAAGCCGCCTGTCTTCGGGCAGATCACGCATGCCGTCGGCGTAATAGCGCTCGCCCTGCCGGCGAAGCCGGGTCACACGATGCGCCGGCACGCCGTCCAGCAAATCCGCCGGAAGATCGAACCTTTGAAGATATTCCAGTCGATCCATCAGCCGGTTAGCGGCTGCTGAATTTGCGCCAACCTCGAACTGTCGCAGCCATACGAAGCGCGTGACGCGACCATCCACCGTATCCTCCAACAGGTGAGCCAAATTCTCGCTCAGGGTTGGCGTGATGCGATGGGCGATAAGATCCTCGATCCGGCGCTCGGCCTCAACCAGCGCATCGGCGCAAAGGCGCTCGATCGTCGAGGAGCCGGGAAGGATCGTGCGGGTGCGGCGACACTCCGCAACGAAGCGACGGGCAAGATCCTCATTCGATGTCGCCGCCTCGGCTTCCCGAGCGATCCATTCGCGCAAATCCCGTGCGCCCCGCCCCGAAAAGGAGCGATAGCCGTAGATTCGGCGAAGGTCCGCCAGATGCTCGTGCCGGGTCTCCTCGCGCGCGGCATAGAGGAGTAGATCGTCGCTGGTCAGGCCGAGCTGGGCCGCGATGAAATCCGATACCTGCGCCGGGATCAACTCGCCAGGAGCGAGCACCCGGCCCGGGTAGCGCAGGACGCACAGTTGCAGCGCGAAGCCAAAACGATTGTGGGCGCGCCGGCGCTGGCGGATATGCCCGAGATCCTCATCGCTGAGGGTATAGTGCCGCAGCAGCTCACCTTGATCGACCGGCAAGTGAAGCAGCGCCTCGCGCTGTCGATCGGTCAGGGTCACGCGACGCGGCATACATGCTCCTTATTCTTTCCGAGCTACGGTTTGAGATAGCTTGATTGAGATGCTGGTTAAGATACACAATAGCCCAATCTTATGTGCTCATGTTCGTCACCGCCTCAAACCTTCGTTTGTGATCCATGCTGATCGGCTACGCCCGCGTGTCCAAAGCCGACGGCTCGCAGTCGCTCGGCCTGCAGCACGATGCCCTTCGCGCTGCCGGTGTCGAGCCAGGCAATATCTATGATG
>DNIF01000151.1:43312-43711 GCA_003485715.1 Gammaproteobacteria bacterium | reverse complement strand
CCCGCCTGGCCCTGCCTGGCCCAGCCACGCCTGCCCCGCCCGGCCTCGCCTGGCCGTGCCACGCCCCGCCTGGCCCTGCCTGCCACGCCTTGCCTGGCCCGTCCCCGCCGCGCCGTGCCCCGCCTTGCCATGCCAAGCCTGGCCCTGCCTGCCGCGCCACTACTCCATCTCGCCGAAAACCAGCTCCTCGATGGCCTCAACATCCGCATCCGTCAGCTTCGCCTCCAGCCACGGCGCCGGTCGGCCGCGTCGGTCCAACACGGCCCACACCCCGCAGCCGCCACCAGGCGCGCGGGCGCTGTCGAGCGGGCCGCCACGAAACGCGGGCTGATAGGGCTCGTAATCCAGTACGCCAACAATGCACGGGACACCCGAGACCGTCGTCTCAATCTCTGCGAT
>DNIF01000151.1:36480-43038 GCA_003485715.1 Gammaproteobacteria bacterium | reverse complement strand
GACGCTCTTCCGATCTCCGTCGTCTCAATCTCTGCGATGTAGGCCATTGTCACGACCTCGCTGCGATGTGCTGCGTGGTGTAGGCCCGCACGCCAGGCAGCGCCATGCCACCCTTCCGGGTCTGCACCAGCTTGCGCAGCTCGGCCTGGTTGGCCTCGAGCAGGTAGAGGTAACCGGGATGCGCCGCGACGTACGCCACCAGTGCGGCCATGTCGGTGACCTCGAACGTCCAGCGTTCCACCGTGGCGATGCCGGCCGCCCGTGGTGCCTCGGCCTCTGGCACCGTGGCCGCGACGACCTGCTGTGCCTGTTGCGCCACCTCCTCGGCGGCGGCCGCTCGGCCGGCAGCGGCGAGCCGCTTGGCTTCAAGCGCCAGCCGCTCGCGCTCAAGGCGAGCAACCCGCTCGCGCTCTGCCTGCTCCTCGCGGCGGCGCCGCTCCTGCTCGGCAGACCACGCAAGCAGCTTGCCCTTCAGGGACTGCTCGGCCTGCTCGAGCATTGCCAATGGCCGGCGAAACATGTCCATCACGGCCTTCTTCGCATCGTCCAGCGGGCGGGTGATGGACTTGCGCTGCGCGTCCAAGTCGGACATGCGCGCCTTGACCGCGCGCAACTCTTCGCCGCCGACCTCATACATGAGGTCCGAGTCGATTTGCATAGCGGCAATCTGTTCCAGGGCAGCGGTGGCCCGCTGCGACATGGGCTCAACCTGGGTCGACGCGGACGAGACGAATGCGGTCAGTTCTGTGGTCATGATGGTCTCCTTTTGGGTGGGGTCAGAACGCGTTTCCGAGCGCTGCCTTCAGGGTTTGGAATCCGGATTTCGTCAGGGCGCCGATGTCCACCTTGTGCTTTGCAGCGACCGCCTCGAGGTCGAGGTCAAGGGCTTCTGCGCGCTGGCGCAGCCAGGTGATCTCGCCGCCGCCGACCAGATTGATGGCGGGTGGATCCTGGTCGGCGACCAGGCGGGCCTTCATGGTCTGGACTGCTGCCAGCAGCTCGCCCCGCAGGTGCCACGGCTCGACGCGATCAATCAGGGCGGCGGCCATCGCGAGCTCCTCCTCGCCGCTCGCAGCCTCTATTGCGTGCCGCGCCTCGGCGTAGGTGAGGGCAGGCTCGCGTGGGGGTGGCGTCTCGTCGCCGCCCTCCTCCTCCTCGTCATTCGGGGTGGGTGGCGGCGTGGTGGCCTGGCGGTTCTTGCTGCCGGGGGGGCGACCGCGCCGGCGAGGCGCCTCCTCTGCCGGAGGCTCCTCTGCCGCCGGCGCCTCCTCGGCCGGGGCCTCCTCGGCCGGGGCCGCGAGCAGCAGCTCGCCGTCGATGGCGTCGAGGCGCTGGTCCCTGTCCGTGGCCGCTTGGTTGTCGAGGTGCACGGCGGCCGCGAGCTCGATGCTCAGCGGCAGGTACTTGGCGAGGCGCCGGATCACCGTCTTGCGCCCCATCTCGACGAAGTGCGCGCCCCACGGGTGGGACTGCCCCTTGCCGTACTTGACGGCCTGCTGCCAGCCCTGCGATGCGTCACGGGTGCGCTCGACATCGCGGCGGCTCATGAACTCGAGCGCGTGCCCGCCATCCTTGAGTCTGGCGATCGCATAGAAGCCGATGATCTCGCCGCGCTCGTCGAGCGCAGGCTCGTGGATGAGCTGCTCGTCGAGGCCGTAGGCGAGCACGAACCGGTCGCGCTCGCAGACCTCGTGCGCAGCGATGCTAACAATCTGGCCGCTGCGGCGAGCGAGGTCGATGAGCCCCCGGTAGCCCACGATGACCTGCACGCTGTTGACCCAGCGCTCGCCGCCGTCAGGCGTCCGGCGCTTGGTGTTGAACGGCACCAGGTAGGCGTGCCCGAGCACGGTGTTGGGCTCGAGGCCCAGCATCGCGCACTGGCCGATGGCGCCGATGAGCGACGGCACGTCGCACTTCAGGAGCGCGGGCGCGCTGGTCACTGCAATCTGCGCGACCTTCAGCAGCCGCTCCACGCTGAGCGTGCGCGGGATCATCTTGGCGATCTCGGCTTTCTTCTGCTGCAGCAGGTAGCCGACCTGCTCCTTCGGGCTCATCTCTGCCAGCGGCTTGGTGGGCTGGCCAGCGCGCAGGCTGGCGATGTCGGTGGTTGTCATGGCGACTCCTCTCTGTGGTGGTTACGAACGGAAACGGCACCCGGCGTAGGCCGGGCAGTACTTGGCACTGCACAGGTTGCTGCGCGGGTTGCCGTAGAAGGCGCCGGCCTTGAGCAAGGCCGCTGCATGCTCGAGCAGCCCCGGCGCGCCTTCCGCGCCGACCAGGGCAGACCGCGCCCCGGGCACCTCGCCGGTGCCGACCCGCTGGGCGGCGGCGGTCTTGCCCGTCTGCAGGCCGATCACCAGCGCCGGGGCCGTGATGTCCAGCCCGAGCGCGTGCTGGGCGAGCAGCTCGTACACGCCGAGCTGGATCCCGTGACCACGCGTCACGGCTTGCCCGTCGGTGCCGACGGCGGTCTTGCCGGTCTTGAGGTCGGCGATACCGAGTCCGGCCGGCGTGCGCCGCACCCGGTCGGTGGTGCCGGTGAGGGCAATGCCGAGGTCGGGCAGGTCGATGCGCTCGCAGCGCACCTCGACCCCGACGTACTCCTGCCGGGGGGCTACCGTGGTGCAGTAGCGGGCGTGGAGGGCGCGTCCAATCTGCTCGGCCTCGCGCTGCGTCGCGTCGCTGTCGCTCCAGTCGACGTCGTCCTCCGGCCGGTAGATGGCGTCGACGAGTGCGCCGGCCGCTTCGTCCACGGTCGCCGGGCTGCCGCCCGGCAGGCGTGACTGGTCAAACACCGCCGAGCTTGCGTGCAGCGCGGTGCCGAGCTGCGCGGCGCCGGAGCGCGGCATCCTCATGCCGAGGATGTGTCGGGCCTCCCAGCGGGCGGGGCAGTCGAAGAGCTCTGAGAGAGAGCTGGCGCGGATGGCGATCATGCGAGTCTCCTTGAGTCCTAGGGGCAGCCTGGCGAGATGCCGCGGCCGCCATAAACGATGCGCTCCCACTTCGATTTGTCGCGCCACTGCGCTTCCGGCAGCCACTGGAGGTTGATCAGGCTGTCGCAGCCGCCGCACGCAAGTGGGATCACGTGGTCGCGATACCAGCGCCCCTCGATGCTTGGCTTGGGGTGGCGCTTCTCGAACACGCGCAGCACGCCCTTGTCGCGCGCAATCGTGCCGTCCGCCTCGCGCGCCGGGGGGCCGCAGAAGCGCGGGTCGTCGACTGCCAGCGCGGTGGCCGCGTGGCACAGCAGTAGCGTGAGAAGCAGAGCCTTGGTCACGATGGTCCTCCTTTTTGCGCCCGGTAGCGCTTGTTGATGCAGCGGCCGGCGGCGAGCATCCGGGTCTGGTAGCCGGCCGTGCAGTCCTCGCACATGGCGGCCTGGATGCTTTGTCCAGACATGGCTCCGCGGGCGCGCTTCGGGTGTGCCCGGACGTACATCGACATCCATGCCAGGAACTGCTCGCGGCTGTCGAAGCACGGCGGCTCGCGCTCCATGAGGGAAAGCACCTGCTCCTCGCGCCGCAGGTCGCGCAGGGCGGCGGCGGCCACCTCGCTGGCGGCCAGGTAGGTGGCCACGGCGGCATGCATGGCGTCGGCCAGCGCGACATAGTCGGCATGGCCCACGTTGCACTGCTGGTAGGCGCGGCGCGCGTCCTCGGCCAGCACCCACGCGCGGTCGGCGTGGCGCTGCGCCTCGACCGCTAGCGCGGCTGCCGGGGTCACGGTGCGGCCACCATGACCACGGTCATGACCACAGCCGCTACTGCGGCCACTGCGGCCACGGCCACCGCTGCGACGTGGAGCGCTGCCGCGCGCCGCCGCCGACGCTCCTCGGCGATGGCCCGGCCGGCGGCGTCCCAGTACGGGCCCTTACACCCCGTGGTTGCCATGCCGCCCCCTCCGCCCCACGAAGCCGGCGTGCCGGAAGACGGCGGTCTTCCGGACGCTGCCGTCGGGCAGCGTCTGCTCCTCCGTCTCGCGGACGGAGAAGGCGTAAAAAACCGCAATCCCGCGTGACTGCAGGATCCTCTCGAGGGGAGCCATCAGATAGGGCGCACCACCGATCATCGCCTCGGTGGCGCCGGCGTCAGCGGCGATGTCGCTGATGGCCCAGGCCCGTGCCTGGACCTCCTTGGCACTGGGCAGAGAGTCGAAGGTCAGAAGCTCCTTCAACTCCAGAAGATCCGGTCCTCCGAGGTCGACGACGCCGGCAGCGAGCTGCTCGGGCGTTGCCGGGTGCTGGGTGAGATTCACCATCTTCATGTGGCCTCCTGGGTGGGCTGCGGGTGCTGATGTAAGGTAAGCGCCAGAAGCGGGGGGTGTCAACCTCTCGTGCTACTATGTTGGCAGCCCAACCTGAGGAGGCGCGATTCATGAAGGCGAAACATGCGGACGAGGGGCTGAGGGCGGCGATTGTCGCTGCGGGCAGCGCGCGGGCGCTGGCCCGGCAGTTGGGGATATCCAGCTCTGCGGTGGCGCGCTGGCGGTCGGTGCCGCTAGCGCGGGTGTTCGATGTCGAGGCGACGACCCGAGTGCCGCGCGAGCGGCTCAGGCCGGACATGTTCGGGTCATGCGCGCCTGCGCGCCCGAGGCTCCGGAAGCCGAGCTACACCGAGGCCGGCGAGTGACCGGCCTGCGCTGGACGCAGGCACAGGTGGACGCGGCCCGCGCCCGGGCGGGCGTCCCCAAGCCACGAGCGAGCCGCAGCAAGTACGGGTCGGTGCGCGAGGACGGGTGTGACTCCCGGCGAGAGGCTCGGCGTTGGCGTGAGCTGCGGCTCCTGCTGCGGACGGGCGAGCTGGTGTGGCTGGCTCGCCAGGTGTCGTTCAGCCTGCCCGGCGAGACCGAGTATCGCGCGGACTTCGTCTACCAGGTGGCCGGCGGCGGCATGGTGGTCGAGGACGTCAAGTCTCCCGTCACCCGGCGCCTGCCGGCGTACCGCATCAAGGCGCGGCAGATGCGCGCCATCCACGGGATTGAGGTGAGGGAGGTCGAGTGATCTATCTGGCGTGTCCGTATACGCATGAGCATGTGTCGGTGCGCGAGTACCGCGTGGCGGTGGCGGCCGAGGTGGTGGTGATGCTGTGGGACGCGGGGCTGACGGTGTACTCGCCGCTCACGCACGGTGACGCGATGGTGCAGCGCGTGCCGGAGGTGGAGGGTCGGTCGCACGAGTGGTGGATGCGGCATTGCCTGGAGTTCGTGCGGCGTTCCAGCGAGGTCTACGTGCTGACGCTGGGAGGGTGGGAGTCGTCGCGTGGTGTGCGGCAGGAGTTGGATGAGGCGGAGCGGCGTGGGCTGCCGGTGCGTGGTGTGCTTTGGGATGACGACGGTCGCTCCATGACGGTCTGCGACCGGCTGGGCGTACCCGTCAAGCACTGACTGGTAGTCTACACTCCTCTCTCGCACACACCACGAGGAGGGGTCATGAAGCGTCACAAGGTCAGTATCCGCCGATCTGCGGCGGCGGCCGGAGCCGTCACCTATTCGGGCGGCAAGGCATGCCAGCACGGGCACCCGCCCGTCCGGTACGTGCTCAACGGCGGCTGTGTCCAGTGCTGCCTGATAGCGGCTGCAGCGCAGCGCGAGCGCCAGAAACTGGCGCGGCCCGCGCAATGAAATACCGCCGCCCGGAAGCGCAATTCGTAGTCGCGACAGAGCGCGACGGCAGCGTTCATCTGACGCGCGAGCAGGCGCTCGAGTTGCTTGAGTTCAATTCCTCGTTACGCACAGAGCCGATGCCTGGCATTGACGAAATGCGCGCGTTTCTCAAGCGGGCTGGCGTGGGTCAATCCATGGAGTGGATGGGCGCCATCATCGTGCGGGCGCACTGATCTCCATGCGTCACGTCTCGACCCCGGTTGACGGGTTCTGGCTGGCGCCCTACGCTTAGTGCGTGCCAGCCCGCCAGGGTTCGGACGCAGTCATGGGAGGTTCTTATGTACCGCACCAAGTATGCCTATTCGATGGCCGAGGTGGCCGCGCTGACCGGCTTGGGCAGGACGACGCTCTTCAAGCTCGTCAAGGAAGGGAGGTTGCAGGCAACGCGCATTGACCGTCGGACGCTCATCACGCACGAGGCGATCGTGGAGCTCCTCAAGCCATCCGAGCGCGGGGAGGGGGCGTGATGCCAAACCGGATAATCCGTGACGCAATTCTTGATTCCGAGCGTTATCACTCGGTGCCGCCGCTCTCCCGGCTGGCCTACCTGGAGCTGCTGCTGTGCGCTGACGACTACGGTCTGGTGCCGCTGTCGCCCGTCTACCTGAGGCGTCACACGACGTGGGCGGACGGTCTCTCTGACGCCGCGAGGCGCAAGGTTTTGACTGACATTGCCGACCATGACCTCATCCGATGCTACGCGGTAGGCGGCGCGGAGTTCGCATATGTTCCACGATTCGGCAATGTTCCACGCTCGGTAAAGCCGAAGTGGCCGGCGCCACCGCCGGAGCTTTGCGGTAACGAAATCAACAACTTGATGCAAAAAATGCGTAGCAGATGCGTAGCAGATGCACAGCGTCTGCATACAAATGCGCCCGAGACCGAAACCGAGACCGA
>DNIF01000151.1:4259-36106 GCA_003485715.1 Gammaproteobacteria bacterium | reverse complement strand
GAAACCGAGACCGAAACCGAGAGCAGCCAACCGTCTTCGGGGTTGACTTGCGAAGCAGAGGCTTCAAGCAAAAAAAAAGGTCAAAAGAGTTTGCCGCCGTCGCCCAAAAGCGACGGCGACCCTCCGCCTGGCGGGCCGCCTCGAGCGGCTGCCACCAAGCCCGGCCGCCAAGCCACCAAGCCAGCCGACGTGACCGACGCGACCTGGCAGGACTGGGCCACGCACCGGAAAGCGAAACGCGCTCCAGTCACCGAGTCGGCAATGGCCGGCATCAGACGCGAGGCCCAGATAGCCAACATGTCCGTTGATGAGTGCTTGCAGTTCGCCATGGCGGCGGGGTGGCAAACGTTCCGCGCCGAATGGGCGGCGAACGCGATCAACGGGAAGTCTGGGCGCGCCAGCGGAGCTGCGCTGTTGGACAAAAACGGCACGGCCATTGACGAGGCCATCAGGGCGCATCGCGCCGAGAAACTGACCATCAAGGGGATCTCGACATGAACGACAATGATTTCGCCAGGTTTTGCGAGACGTGGGCCGGAGTCCAGACGATTTACGGGAAGGAGGTCACCGCGCCAGTGCTGCGGGCGGTGTTCGGCGTGTTGCAGAAATACCCACTCGACGCCGTTGAAGCAGCACTGCAGGCGCATATGGACGATCCGGACGCAGGCCGATTCCCACCCACGCCGGCGCACGTCGTCGGCAAGATTCGCCCGTCGGACGCCGACGCCGCCGCCATTGCCTGGTCGCGTGTGGTGAAAGCGATTCGGCACGTCGGTTACATGGCCACGCCTGACTGTGGCGATCGCCGCATTCACGCGGCCATCAATTCGATGGGCGGCTGGTCGCGGCTGTGCGTGCTGCAGGAAACGGCCCTGCCATTCGCCGCGCGGGACTTTGCGACGCTCTACCTTAACGCGGACGCATTGCCGGCGCCGCTGCCAATCGGGGCCGAGAACGCATCGAGGATTGCGCACGGCCAGTTGCAGGAGCCGCACGTGCTCATCGGCGCGGATGGCAAGCCGGAGGGTGTGCCTGGCGTCCCGGTCGAGCGGCATCTGCCGGAGCCGCCTCCGGGCACGCCGCTGATCCGGGACCGCCGGGAGGCGCTGCGGTCGGTGATGCGGGTTCTTCAGGGAGGCAAGGGGGAGGATGATGGGCAGGGATAGCGCCTCGGCTTCGTCTCGTGGCCGCTGCGGCGCTCGGAGCGGTTGGCCCTGGCGGACCTACCGGGTCGGTGGTGCAGCGGCTCTGGCGGGCTCTGGATGAAGACCATCCACCAGGAGTCATCCATGACCAACGACGACACCCTCATCGCGCAGCTGCGCCAGCTCGCGCGCCATCAGCACGACGACATGTCACTGGCCAACGACGCAGCTGACAGAATCGAGGAACTCAAAGCGCGCATTACGCTGGCCTATCGCATTATCTGGAGCAGGCGCTGCGCGAATTGCGGAAACGATAAATGACCGCCTACTACAACGAGAACGAGCCTTACGCAGCACAATGGCTGCGGAACCTGATTGCGGCAGGGCACATTGCCGATGGGTATGTCGATACTCGCAGCATTGAGGAGGTGACGGCGCATGACCTCGATGGATTCACGCAGTGCCATTTCTTCGCCGGCATCGGCGGATGGTCCCTCGCCCTGCGCCTTGCTGGTTGGGCAGACAGCCGACGCATTTGGACCGGCTCTTGCCCTTGCCAGCCTTTCTCCGGCGCCGGGCGGGGAATGGGCAAGTCCGACCCGCGCCACCTCTGGCCAGCCTGGTCGCGCCTCATTGCTGAGTGTCGCCCTGCAGTCGTATTTGGCGAGCAGGTTTCCGCAGCCACAAGGCACGGCTGGCTGGACCTTGTATTCGACGACCTGGAAACGGCTGGATACGCCTGCGGGGCGGTCGATATACCGGCTCTCATGGTCGGCGCTCCGCACGGCCGTAGCCGAGTCTGGTTCGTCGCTGAGCGGCTGGCCGACGCCGACACGACAGGACGGAGCCTCGAGTGGGGCCGCGAACTACTCGACGCTCAGCGGACGCCACAGCGGCATGACGCTGACGGACGCTGCGCGGGCGGCGGGCTGGCCGACGCCGGCTGCGCGGGACTGGAAGGACTCCCCCGGCATGGCGACAACGGGGGCGAATCCGGATGGGAGCATGCGCAGCCGCCTGGACCAGCTGCCCCGTGTGGCGACCCTGGCCATTGGGCTTCCGCTGACTGGATCCCATGTAGAGACGGAAGGGCGCGGCCAGTTGAACCCGGCACATTCCCGCTGGCTCATGGGGCTGCCAGCAGATTGGTGTATACTTGCGCCGTCTGCAACACGGAGACGGTGAGTTATGAAAAATTGCGAACAGTGCGGAATTTCCCTAGTGGGTATGAAGGACTACGCGCGCAGGCGGTTTTGCTCAATGAAATGCTACGGTCTGTCGATAACTGTGACTCCGACCACGCCCGAGAGAGGGCGCTATCAAGCGCAATACCGATTTGCCGCGACCTCGTGCAATCGTTGCGGGGCGAGCACAAAACTGGAGCGTCACCACAAAGACGAGAACCCGATGAACAATTCGCTGGAAAACGTCGAGATTCTCTGCCGAAAGTGCCACGTCGCTCATCACCGCCCTTTCGTCCAGCCAACGCCGACCTGCAAAGTGTGCGAAAAGGTGTTCGAAGCGCCCCGGAGGAGGAATTCAATATGTTCTGCCCAGTGTGCGCAGGAGTGGGGGCGCATCAGCGCACTGAAGAGGTGGGCGGGTCGAGAGTAGGAAGACTCCGCGCCTACGGCAATGCCCTTGTCGCGCCAGTCGCGCAAGCCTTCATCGAAGCCGTGATGGATGGGCTGGGGGTGGCGCAATGAAGCTGTACTGCGCCCAGCGCCGCCGGCCTCTGCCGGGCGGCCGCGCAGGCAAAAAAAGCGCCGGGGGCGAGCCGGCGCAACGGAGGAAACGGAGACGTGGCCAGCCTACCCGGACAGGCCGATGACGTCCAGCAGGCAGCGCGGCGCCTCGAGCAACCGCCAGCGGCACACCCCGTCACCTTGGTCGCCAGCGGCATCCCACCCCTCGGGGGTGATCGCGACCGCCGCCGGCACTCCGCGCGGCACCACCGCCGGCCGCCAGTCCAAGCCCGGCCACTCGGCCCGGGCGCGGCGCACCGCCGCCCCGGCAGATTGGACCGCCTGCACGTACTCGCGCAGGTAGGCCATCCGCTTGCGGCCAAGGCTCGGCAGCACCAGCAGCGCCTCGTCGGCGAGCTCGGCCGCCGCTGCCAGCGGCACGCCCGCGCCGGCCAGCGCGATGAGCGCGCGCCGCAGCTCGGCGCGTGGGATGCGCAGAGCATCCTCGGCCCGCCGTACGGCATCCGAGGCGCTCACCGGCGGCCCGCCGGGTAGGCGACCCGCATGGCGCCGCGATGCCGGGCCACATCGGCCGGGTCGGCGGCGCGGCCAGCGGCCACCGCCTCGGGGTCCGGCCGCGGCCCGGTGCCGAAAATGGAGCCAAGCAGCGCCCCCTCGGGCGAGGCACCGTGCTCGGCGTCGCGCGCCAGCTCGGCCACCGCCCGGGCGCGACGGCGGTCCCCGGCGGCGTGGGCGGCTGACGCTGCGAGCCAATGCCCGGCAGCGGCCAGCAGCCACGTCTCCCGCGAGGTGGGTTCCTTGGCGGCTTGCGCCGCTTCGAGGATGGCGGTCCAGCGGACCGTAGCGGCGGCTACGCGCTGGCGGCGTGCAAGCTCCGCCGCGTCGGGCGTCCCGGCGATGGCGGCGTGGGCGCCGGCCAGTACTGCGCTTCTCGGTGTGGTCATGGTGGCGCTCCTCAGTGGTCCCCGGCGGGATTGCCGGGGCCGTGGGTGATGGGGGTGGGAGGGGCGGCTTACCAGCCGCCCTCCGGCCAGTAGTACTGGTCGAGGCTCCCCGCGCGGCTGCCGGAGGCCTCGCGGTAGAGCGACAGCCGGACCCACTGGGTCCCTGCTGGCACGTCGGCCCAGCCGGCGAAAGGGTCGGCGGCCACGGCGCGGGCCACGGCGGCCAGCGCCTCGGCCTCGTCTATGTGGCGGAGGTGGTACTTCACCTCCGGGTCAGGGTCTGCAAGCTCTTCCACGAGGTGGTCGACCGCCGCAAAGCCTTCGTCTCGGTTGGCGAGGCTCCCGTTAGCGTCCACGGTGGCGGTGGTGGCCGGAACCCACGTCCCGGCGACCGCAGTCAGGACGTCGATGATGTCGCGCATGTACATGTATCCGTTCATGTTCGTTCTCCTCTTGCGTCTCCGGCACGGCGCCGGTTTGTATGGACAAATATAGACGGCGGATGCTTGTCTGTACATATAAATCCGGCATCTCGGGAAGATTTCCTATGCCCGGGCGGCGCCATCGATGGCCGCCCCGTCGGGCTGTTCGCGCCGACCTACAAGCTGCTGCTCGACCCGTGGGCGGAAATCGAACGCACACTGCGCCCGGTGACGCGACGTAAAAACCGCCTGGAAATGCGCATCGAACTGATCACCGGCGGCACGATCGACGGGTGGACGCTCGAGGATACAAGCGACGGCGATTGATGACGGCTATAGTTAGGTCGGGCAGACTCCCGGGGCGCAGCGGTGACGAGGCGAGTAATCGATGACGACGGACTCAGGATGGCCGTGGCCGTGGTGGGGTCGCGCGGCAGGCTGGCGGCGCTGCTAGGCCTGAGTCGCCCCACAGTCCACGAGTGGCAGCGCGTCCCGGGCAGGCAGGTGGAGAGAGTGGAGCAACTCACGGGCGTCAGCCGTCACGTGCTGCGCCCCGACATATACGGGTGGGATGAAGTCGTTAGGGAGCTGGAGCCTTTCTAATCAAGGGGTTACGATGGCAAAAATGACTCCGGAGAAAATGGCCGCGTTCTGCGCGGCACTGGCCAGCGGGGCCGGTCGGGTCGACCGCGCGTGCCAGGCGGTCGGCATCACCCGGCAGACCGCCTATATGTGGCGCCGGGACAATCAGGCCTTCGCCGCCGAGTGGGACCAGGCGCGCGCCATCGGCCTGGACTCGCTCGAGGATGAGGCGATCCGCCGGGCCTACGAGGGCGTCGAGCGCCAGGTGATGGTCGGCGGCCAGCTCACCAGCGTGCGCGACTACAGTGACCTGCTGACGATTTTCCTCCTCAAGGGCGCGCGGCCCGAGCGCTACCGCGAGCGCATCGAGCACTCGGTCGGCGTCGACGTGTCGGCTGCAATCCTGGCGGCGCGCGGGCGCGCTGCCACGCCGGCCGGCCCCGAGGCGCTGCCTGCACCAGCTACGCGCCCGCAGCTCGCCCCCAGGGCGGTGCTGGTGGCGGGCAGACTCGACCAGGCGGCCCGCGTCGCGCTTGAGCGAGTCACCACGCTGGAGCTGCGCGCCCGGCAGGCCGACAAGCGGGCAGCCCGGGCTGATGAGCGAGCCGCCGCCGAGCCACAGTCCACAGAGCGCGCCGAGGCGGCCGCCCGGGCACGCGACACGCTCCGCACCGCACGCCGCGCCCTGCGCGAGGCGCGAGCGGTTGCCAAGCTCGCCCGCATCGACGCCCGCGAGGCGGCATCCGGCCGAGTGCTGGCGGCCGAGACGACGGCATGAGCCGCGCGCCCCGAGACTGGATGGCCGGCCTCACCGGCGCGCAGGTGCTGTCGTCGCTGCGGTCAGGCGGCCTACGGCTGGAGCTAGCTGCCGGAGGCGGGCTCCGCGCGCACCCGGTGCGGCTGCTGACGCCGTGGGCGCTGGCCTTGCTGGAGCGCTACCGCGCCGAGGTGGCGGACGAGCTCCGCGCGGAGGGGCGCACCCCGTGGCCCGCCTGACCGAGGCGGACCTAGCCGCCGACATGGCGCGCTACTACGACGACCCGCTCGGCTGGGTGATGTACGCCTACCCGTGGGACACCGACCCCGGGCTGCAGCTGGTGCGCCTGTCCGAGCCGTGGGCGTCGCGCTACCCCTGCAAGCACGGCCCCGACGCGTGGGCCTGCGAGTACCTCGATACCGTCGGGGCCGAGGTGCGGCGGCGCGGGTTCGACGGCCGCGCGCCCGTGCCCGCGCTGCAGATGGCAGTCGCGAGCGGCCACGGCATCGGCAAGTCCACGCTCACGGCGTGGCTGGTCGGCTGGATCATGAGCACCCGGCCGCACGCGCGCGGCGTGGTCACGGCTAACACAAGCGAGCAGCTCGCGACCAAGACGTGGGCCGAGATATCGCGCTGGGCGCGGCTGTCCATCACGGCGCACTGGTGGGACATCACCACCGGGCGCGGCGCGATGAGCATGCGGCACCGGCAGCAACCGGACGCGTGGCGCTGCGACGCCCAGACCTGCCGCGAGGAAAACTCCGAGGCGTTCGCCGGGCTGCACGCGGCGACGTCGACGCCGTTCTACGCGTTCGACGAGGCGAGCGCGGTGCCCGACAAGATCTGGGAGGTCGCCGAGGGCGGCACCACCGACGGCGAGCCGATGTGGTTCGTGTTCGGCAACCCGACGCGTAACACAGGGCGCTTCGCTGAGTGTTTCGGCGCGCGTCGGCATCGGTGGATCACCCGGCAGATTGACTCGCGGACCGTGGCCATCACCAACAAGGACCGCCTGGCGCAGTGGGTGGCGGACGAGGGCGAAGACAGCGACTTCGTGCGCGTGCGCGTGCGGGGCGTGTTCCCCAGCGCCTCGTCGATGCAGTTCATCGCGCGCGAGCTCGTCGACGGGGCCATGGGCCGCCGGCCGGCGGTGGGCACGATTGCCGGCGCGCAGGTGCTGGTGGGCGTCGACGTGGCGCGGTACGGCGATGATGCGAGCGTGATCTACACCAGGGTCGGGCGTGATGGCGTGTCGCATCCGCGCGTGACGTTGCGCGGCGTGGACACGCAGCAGCTGGCGGCGCGTGTGGGCGAGCATGTCAACGAGCTCCGGCGCGTGGGCGCGGACGTCGTGCTGTTCGTGGATGGCGGTGGCGTGGGCGGTGGTGTGGTCGACCGCCTGCGCGCGCTGGGCTACCGGCCGCTCGAGGTCAACTTCGGCAGCCGGGCATCGCAGCCGCGCGCCTACGCCAACCTCCGGGCCGAGATGTGGGCGCGGATGCGCGAGTGGCTTGCCATCGGGTCCATGCCGGCGGACGAGGCGCTGGCGTCCGAGCTGACGGCGCCGGAGTACACCTACACGGTGGACAACCGGCTGCAGCTCGAGCGCAAGGAGGACATGAAGAGGCGCGGGCAGGCAAGCCCGGACGCGGCGGACGCGCTGGCGCTGACGTTCGCCCACCCGGTGCAGGTGCCGAACATCGTGGGGCCCCGGCCTGCGACGATGCCGCATGCGCGGCGCGACTATGACCCGCTATCCCGGGTGATGTGATGCGCATCGAGCGTGCTGGGCCGGGTGATGTTGACGCGCTGCTCGAGATGGCGGCGCCGTACCACGCGCACTCGGGGCTGGGCGAGTACCTGCCGCTCGACGTCCCGGCGACACGTGAGGCGCTGCGCGGGCTGACGATGACGCCGGACACGATGCTGGCCCCGAGTGACCACTTGCTGCTGGTGGCGCGGCATGGAGCCGCCGCGCTGGCGGGCGGGCTCTACGCTCAGGTGACAGCGCCGTGGGCGGCGCCCCGGTCGCGCGTGGTCACCGTGTGTGGCTGGTGGGTGCATGAGCGGCACCGTGGGTCGGCTGCTGGCGTCCGGCTACTGCGGGCGGCCGAGGCGTGGGGCCGCGAGGGTGGTGCGTCGGCGGTGGTGGTGTCGGACCTGGTGCGTGGGTCAGGCGCGAGGGTTGGGGAGTTGGTTCAGCAATTGGGCTACGCTATGGTCGAGCGGGCGCACATTAAGCGCCTTAGGGGGTGAGCCGTGGCTTTGGTCGCACCGTTGATTGCAGCCGCGATGCCGGCGATCAAGGCCACCGCGACCGTTGCGAGCATCTTAGGGGCGGGCGCCACTGTCGTGCAGGCAATCCGGGCGCCCGAGCAGCAGCGCCGGGCCGAGCGCGCCATGCAGAAGCAGGCTGCCCAGCAGCGTTCGGTGCTGGAGGGTGCTGTCGCTGCCCAGCAGCAGGCGGAGCGGCGCACGCCGGACGTGGCGCAGTTCCTGCGCGACACTCGGGCGCGTGATGGCCAAGGCATGTCTGGCACACTGCTGACCGGCCCTGCCGGGGTGCCCCCGACCAGCCTCACGCTGGGCCGCAATACGCTGCTGGGCGAGTGACGTGACGACCCGGCGCGACTACACCAAGCGCTGGCAAGGGCTACGGACCGAGCAGAGCGGGCACCGTGCCCGCTGGCAGGACCTGTCGGACGCCTACCTGCCGCACACCGGCCAGTTCCAGCCCAGCGAGCGCAATGACAGCCGGCGGCGGCACCAGGAGATTCTGGACTCGTCCGGCATCCGCGCTTTGCGCACGCTGGCGGCCGGCATGATGGCCGGCATGACGAGCCCGGCCAGGCCGTGGTTCCGGTTGACGACGACCGACCCGGAGCTTGATGAGTCGGACTCCATCAAGCGCTGGCTGGCTGACGTTCAGCGCCGCATGCTGATGCTGTTCGGCGCCGGCAACACCTACCGCGCGCTGCACTCGGTCTACGAGGAGCTGGCGCTGTACGGCACGGCGGCGAACCTGGTCACGCCAGACTTCGAGCATGTGGTCTGGCATCACCCGCTGACGGCCGGGCAGTACGCCATTGCCACGGACCACCTCGGCCAAGTGACCACGCTCTATCGGCAGTTCGAGATGACGGTTGGTGAGCTGGTGGGGCAGTTCGGTCTCGAGTCCGTCAGCCCGTCGGTGAGCCGACGCTGGCGCACGGGCAACCTCGTCTCCGGCGTAGTTGTCGCGCACGCCATCGAGCCGCGCGCCGACCGCGATGTGCGCCGGCGGGACGCCCGCAACATGCCGTGGCGCAGCGTGTATTTCGAGCCCGGCGACCAGACCCGCGAGTTCCTGCGCGAGTCGGGCTATCGGCGATTCCCGGCGGTGGCACCGCGCTGGGTGACGTCCGGCGGCGACGTGTACGGCACCGGGCCTGGGCATGAGTCGCTGGGCGACGTGCGCGCACTCCAGCACCTGCACCGGCGCAAGGCGCAGGCCATCGACTACCAGACGATGCCGCCCGTGGAGGCCCCGGCCTCGATGGCCGGCAATGGCGTTGACCTGCTGCCCGGCGGCGTGTCCTACCATGACGGCCAGCAATCAGGGCAGGTCATCCGCCCCGTGTGGCAAGTCCGACTGGACCTCAACGGACTGCTGATGGATATCCAGGACACCCGCACGCGGATTCGTGAGTCGTTCTACGCCGACCTGTTCCTGATGCTGGCATCGAGCGACCGCCGGCAGATGACGGCCACCGAGGTGGCCGAGCGGCACGAGGAGAAGCTGCTGATGCTGGGGCCAGTGCTCGAGCGCCTGCACTCCGAGCTGCTGTCCCCGCTGATTGACCTGGCCTTCGACGCCATGGCCGACACAGGCACCATCCCGCCGCCGCCGCCCGACCTGCAGGGTCGCGAGCTGTCGGTCGAGTTCGTCTCCATGCTGGCGCAGGCGCAGCGGGCGGTGGCAACCACCAGCATCGACCGCTTCGTCGCCAACCTCGGCGCCGTGGCGCAGTTCAAGCCCGAGGCGCTGGACAAGCTGGACGCCGACCGCTGGGTCGACGCGTACGCGGACATGCTGGGCGTCGACCCGGACCTGATTGTGCCGGGCGAGCGCGTGGCCATCATTCGCCAGCAGCGCGCCGAGGCGCAGCAGGCGGCCGCGCAGGCCGAGCAGATGGCGCAGCAGGCCAAGGTGGCGCGTGACCTCGGCGCCGCGCGCACCGACCAGCCGAACGCCCTGACCGACGTGATTCAAATGTTCAGCGGCTACACGACGCCGCAAGGAGGCTGACGTGCTGAGTACAGAACTTTGGGGGTTGACCGAGACGGGGGTGAACCGGCGGGTCCGTGTTGACGCGGATGGCCGCCTGATGACTGATGCCGGCGGCGGGACGCTCAACGCGGCGGCCTTCGCCCAGCGGACGAATCCGCTGCGGACCGACACCGGCGGGTTTCCCACGGCGGTAATCGCCTTTAACGCGGCGAACGCATTCCGGGTGCTGAGTGTTGTCGTGCGCTCGTCAGCCCCGACTGCCAAGGTGGTGCGGTTCTGTCTCAACGCGGCTACGCAAGCCGAGGCTGCGACGCAGATGCGTCAGGATTCATTTGTGGGCTCCGCGAGCTTGCTTCGCGCGTACACGACCCCGGGCGGTGGGCTGGACTTCTACGAGTTTTCTGTGGCCGGTGGCATTCAGTCGCTGTGGATCGACTCGGACGTGATTGCCGAGTCTGGCACCGTTGACGTCTTCTTGGAGTGGCAGTGATGCCGTTGCTCGTTCAGCCCAAGTTCCGCGCCTTCGAGCGGTGGCCGCCCCCGAACAACGGGGATGCGTTCGACATTTTCAACGGCGTCGGCATGAATGGCGAGGCGGTGCCGCAGCGCGTGAACGACCCAGTGAGCCGCACGCTGCGCGGCACGCGGTGGTCCGATGGCGTCACGCGCTGGCTTGATTACAGAGAGTGGACGTTCCCGCGCGTCCGCCCGTCAGTGGCGGTGCCGGGCACCATGTGCATGGGCGGGTATCTGCCCGCCTCGATTGTGCTGACTGGGCGCACGGTCACATTCAATCGCGCGCAATCATCCATCGAGATTTCAGGCTACAACCCGCGACTGGACCCGGACATCATCGTGGGCGACTGGTTCAACATCCAGATCGACGGGGTCGCCTCACCCAACGAGCGGTCCGTTTGCGTGCGCGGTTACGACGATTCGCGCATTTACTTCTACCGTGACTCGCAGATCTTCCAGATTTTCAGTAACGAGGTGTTGCCGAGCGTCACCGTGCGGTTGACGAAGGTAACGGAAGGGACGAGCTACCCCAACGCCGAGCTCACGGAGGACATCTATCGTTTCTGGTATCGATACCGCAACGTGGCCGGCCCGTATTCCCCCATGGCGTGGGGCGGCAATGGCGGGCACCACAACATTCCAGCGCAGCCCTATACGCACGGCGGCGCTAGCCTATGGGACCTGTTCTCGCCCGAGATTGGTATTCGCAGCATCGTAAACCCAGCCGAGCCGACGGTTCCGCTTGGGCACGAGCTGCTGCATTGCATCGGGGTCGAGGGGCAAGACCGAATATTTCAAGGCCAGGCCGTGCGCCAATCGCCACAGCATCCGTGGCAGGTGTCGTCCACCGACAACGTCGCCCCGATGAGCGCCCGCGCTGGGCTGTTCGGCGACATCGGCACCAGCCCATCGCCTTACAACAACTTCGCCGGCGGGCAGCCCCGCGCGATGTTCAGCTCGGACGCGGCCAGCAAGTTGCCGGCGTCAGGGTTCGTGCTGGTCTCGTTCACGCCAACGAGGGTCACCGCGAACGGCGGTGGCGGCACTGGAACCCTGAACTTCACGCAAGCCGGCTTCACCAGCGGCACGTTCCAGCTGGCCCGTGTTGTCTGTGAAAGTCCGGCACACGCCTACCACAATCGCGTCATCGCGTGGTGGGGGCCGACGCAGCCGAACGCGGGGGCGGGGGTGCTGGAGCTCATTTCAGGCGCCTGTGAGAACGCGCTGATGACGTCTTCCACGCCGGTCTCGTGTCGCCTGGAGCGGTACGTGAGCGCCGGCCAGCAAGGCCCGTGGCGGGTTGGGGGCGCCGACATCGTCATCGACCGAAACGCCGGGACGATCACGCGCATCGGCATGCCGCTGGTGTCGTGCGTGGCCTTCCCGCTGGCGACCGGCATGGACCTGATGCCCAGCGCGTTCTTCAGCCTGTTTGGCCACAACATGATTCGGCTGATTTGTCCCGGCCACGCGAATGACGGGCGATTCGTCCGTCCGGTCGGCATCGGGGATCTGAACACAGCGGGCCAGCCGCAGACGATTTTCTTCGACCGGGACGACCTCGACGGGCCGTCCGTCGTGTCGATGTCTGGCGTCGCAGTCAGCCTTGATCAGGTTGAGTTCCACCCGTTCCGGATGATGAGGTACAGAAGGGGCGATGGCCGGATGTTTTACATCCAGCTCCCGTTCCCGGCCGCCCAAACTGAGTGCCTGGCCATAGGGGTTCAGCTCTACCCGGGCAAGCCGCTTGCAACCAAGAGGTATTTCACTTGAGGCGATCTATCTCCCGCCGTGTGAGCGCCCCGACCTATGCGCGGCTGAATCTCGATTTTTCGAGCCTGCAGTCCATGCGCATCAAGACGCTGATTAACTACGGCAGCACGGCGCACGCCGCGAATTACCAGTGGGCGGCGTCCAGCTCGGCAGGCGTGCGATACCGGACGCCGCCGCGCGATGGCGAGCTGGTGTCGTGTGGTTATCCGGGGGAGGCGCTTGACCCAGAGCATTTGACCGGGTCGGCTGGCTTCGGTGGGATTTTTTTTACCCACGTTTCGATAACGGGGCGAGCAGTGTGGCGCCGGAAAGAAAACATTGCCGACGCGCACGTTGCGCTGACCCACGCCGAAGGGGCGTGCGAGTGGCGCGCCGCTTACGGCAACCTAATGAGCGGCGTCAGCAGCTCTGCATGCGGGGAATTTGCGCCTAACCCATCGCGCGGCATGGTGTGGTATGTGCTATTCCGCCATTTCAACGAGGGCTACAGTGTTTTTCACCACCAGCCCGTTTTGCAGGTGGTGGGCAATGCTGATGATGGGCATCGGAGCATTGCCTTGTTCCGGACCGACTGGGTCGCCACTGGCGCCCCGCCGTCGTGGGGCACGGAGTTGATCAACCCAGCCCCGCCGGCTGCAGCGCTTAACGCGCTTATCGCCGGATGGCAGTCAGGCGTCCGTCTGGCAAACCCGGACGCGCCGCAGATGCTGAGGATTATTGCCGATGGCCGCATGGCCGGTGGCGGCGGGCGCGCGAGCATTTTCAGCCAAGTGGGCCAGACGGCCGGCCTCGTGGAGGGGCCTGTGCAGGACGTGTTCGTGAACCCCGCAGTCAATGACCTTGGGGCCGGAGACCATGCCGCGATATTCATCCCCTTCTCGCGACCCCAATCGGAGCGCATGTGCGGGCGGTACTTCGCTGTGGTCGGCTTCGAACTGCCAGCGCCTGGCGCCAGCCCGTCGCGTGCCGACGACCTTTTCGTGCGGCAGCGCCTCACGGACTACTTCGGCGTCAACTGGGCCGCGAGCGGGCAGCAGGCCCCGACCACCGACACGAGCCTCCCCGCATGACGAGATCGCGCGGCGGGGTGATTTGCGCGGCCGATAGGGTTGTGCTATCCATGGGTGGTGCGTGTTTGTGTGGGGCAATGAGTGGAGCCTGACGCCTGGCCCGATACCGCGAGCGCGAGGGCGCGCCGCAAACTGCAGGCAGAGTTCGCGGCCCAGGACGCGGCTGAGGAAGAGGCCGACCTGCTGTGGCTGCTGGCCAGCGACCAAGGCCGGCGGGTGGTGTGGCGGAAGCTGTCCCGGGCGCATGTGTTCCGCTCGGCGTTCGACCCCGAGCCCGTGCGCATGGCGTTCGTGCTCGGGCAGCGGGAAGACGGTTTGAGACTTGTCGAGGCGGTGAGCCGTTACCCCAAGGCGCTGGCCTTGATGATGGAGGAGGCGAATGAGCGCGAACGAACCCGAAACGCAATCCTCGAGCGAGCCAGCGACAGCGACTGACACGCTGCTGACGCCTGCGCCTGCGCCTGCCGCAGACGCGACCAAGGCCGACGCGGTCGCCGACGCAGACGCCAAGCCGGCTGAAGAGCCCAAGGCCGACGCGCCCGAGGCCTACGAGTTCAAGGCGCCGGAAGGCAAGGAATACGACCCGGAAGTCCTGTCGACCTTCTCCAGCGCAGCCCGCGATGCCGGCCTGTCGCAGGAAGCAGCGCAGGCGCTTCTCGAAAAAGTCGCGCCCGCCTTGGATGCGCGCCAGCAAGCACTGGTCGACGCGGCCCGCGAGACGTGGGCAGAAGAGACGCGCGCCAGCGCCGAGTTTGGTGGGGCGAAGCTCGAAGAAAACCTTGCCGTGGCCAAGCGCGCGCTTGACCAGTTCGGCACGCCAGCATTCAAGCAGATGCTGAACGAGACCGGCATCGGCAACCACCCGGAAGTTGTCGGCCTGTTCGTTCGCATGGGCCGCGCGATTTCCGAGGATGCGGTGCTGACGGGCAAGCCGGCGGCCCAGCCCAAAACCGCCGCGCAAGTCCTTTACCCCACGATGGCACCACGGTAAGCAGGAGTAGAAGCGAATGACCGCGCTGGCAACCACGCACCCCACCCTTCGGGAAGTCGCAACCCGGCTGGACCCCGACGGCAGCATTGCCAAGATCACCGAGCTGCTGGAGCAGACCAACGAGGTTCTGCTGTCCATGAGCTGGGAAGAGGGCAACTTGCCCACGGGCCACCGGACCACCATCCGAACGGGCCTGCCGGCGCCAACGTGGAGGAAGCTCTACGGCGGCGTCCAGCCGGCGCGCTCAACCACCGCCCAGGTGACTGACACGACCGGCATGCTCGAGGCCTATGCCGAGGTGGACAAGGCGCTGGCCGACCTGAACGGCAACACCGCCGAGTTCCGGCTCTCCGAAGACCGCGCCTTCCTTGAGGGCATGAACCAGGAGATGGCCCGCACGCTGTTCTACGGCAACGAAGGCACGCAGCCTGAAGCCTTCACCGGCTTCGCTCCGCGCTTCAACACGCGCGTGGGCGCCGGCAACGCCGAGAACATCATCTCCATGCCGTCCCCGGCTGGCACTGACAACACCAGCGTGTGGCTGGTGGTCTGGGGCTCCAACACCGTCCATGGCATCTACCCGAAGGGCTCGTCTGCTGGACTGTCAGTCGACGACAAGGGTCAGGTGACGGTCGAGAACACCGACGGCAACGGCGGCCGCATGGAGGCCTACCGGACGCACTACAAGTGGAACTGCGGGCTGACCGTCCGCGACTGGCGCTTCGTCGTCCGTGTGGCCAACATCCGGACCAGCACGCTGACGCACAACGCGGCGGCCGGCGCCGACATCATCAACCTGATGACGCAGGCACTGGAGATGGTCCCGAACCTTGGCATGGGTCGGCCGGCGTTTTACTGCAACCGCCTGGTGCGGTCGTTCCTGAGGCAGCAGACGGTCGCCCGCGTGGCGGCTTCGACCCTGTCCATGGAGATGGTCGCCGGCAAGCGCGTGCTCACCTTTGGTGAGGTGCCGGTTTACCGCACGGACGCCATTCTTTCCACCGAAGCTGTCGTACCGCTCGTCTAAGGGGGAGCCATGATCATCGATTCACGGGCAGAGTTTTCAGTCGCCCAAGCCGTCACGGCGACGGGGATTTCCACCCGCGTGGTGGATCTCGGCGCAGGCCCCTTGCTCACGTCCATGGACGACTCCGGCAAGCTCATGCTGGCCATCACCTGCACCGAGGCCGCAGTCGGCACGGCAACGCATGTGCGGTTCAGCCTGGAATCCGACAGCGTGATCGCGCTGAACGTGAGCCCGACCGTCCACCTGCAGACGGCAGACATTCTCCGCACGCTGCTGGTGCCTGGCTTCGTGGTCATCCGGACGCCACTCCCGGCCATGACGAACTTCGAGCGCTTCGTCGGCATTCGCTACACGCTGGTGGGTGGCGCGCTGACGGCGGGCAGGTTCAACGCGGCCATCGTGCTGGATGCCCCGACGTGGCACGCATTCCCTGACGCGGTGAACTGAGTTGCTGGCGCGCGCGCTTGAGATGGGGTTCTACGGCGGCGCGCTGCGCCGCCCTGGGAACGTGTTCGAGATCCCTGACAGCGAGCCCATGCCAGGCTGGGCGGAAGCCGCCGAGCCCGCAGCGCCGGAGCCGGCGGCGGGCGACCGAAAGCCGCGCGCCAAGCCCGCGAGCGAGGCTGCTCCAGCGGCTTGACCTTGAAGTAGCTGCCCGGGGCGCTCGCCCCCCGGACGGGGAGGCCCTGTGACGACCGCCGTCGAGATTTGCAATCTGGCACTGGGCCACCTCGGCCAGGACGCCAACGTCTCCAGCATCGACCCGCCCGAGTTCTCGTTTGAGGGCGAGCTGTGTGCGCGCTTCTATCCGCTCGCGCGCGACGTCGTGCTCGAGTCGGCCGACTGGACCTTCGCCATCCGCACAGTGGATGGCGCGCCCGTGCCATGCGACAACCCGGCATGGAGCTACGCCTATGCCCTGCCGGACGATTGCCTGAGGCTCGTGCGACTGCGCGCCCCGGGCTTCATGGTGAGCGCAACGCAGCCGCAGGAAGACCACGCCGAGGCCTACTCCATCGAGCTGGGCACGGGCGCGGTGCCGCGCGTCTACGCGCATGCTGCCCAAGCGGTCCTGCGCTACGTGAGTCGCGTGGCTGACGCAATCGCATTCCCCCCGCTGTTCGTGCAGGCGCTGACCTGGAAGCTCGCCGCCATGCTGGCCGGCCCCATCTACAAGGGCGACGTCGGCAGGGACGAGGCCAAGCGCTGCGAGCAAATGCTGGCGCTGTACATCGGGCGCGCGGTCTCGAGCGATGTCGGCCAGGGCACCGTGCGCTGGCGCCGCGACCCGCCGTGGGTTACTGGCCGGTGAATACCAGGCTCCACACGCAAAGCTTCAACGGGGGCGTTGTCACGCCAGAGTTCTTCGGGCAGGTGGAAGACCCGCGCCGGCAGAACGGGGCCGCTCGCATCCGCAACTTCGTCCCGCTGCCGCACGGCCCAGCGCAAAGCCGCGCGGGGACCCTGTTCGTCCGCGAGGCCAGGTCGTCCGAGCAGCCCACGCGCCTGCTCCCGTTCGTGTTCTCCGTCGAGCAGACCTTCGCCCTGGAGTTCGGGGACCGCTACGTCCGATTCCACACGCAGGGTGGCACGCTGCTGGATGGCGCGACGCCCTACGAAGTGGGCACCCCGTACGCCGGAAGCGAGGTTTTCGGCCTGCGCTACGTGCAGAGCGCGGACGTTCTCACCCTGGTGCACCCGAACCACGCGCCGCGCGAGCTGCGGCGCCTCGGCCTTCTGCTGTGGGAGCTTCGCGTCATCCCTTTCGCGCCGTCCATGCTGCCCCCCACGGGCGTGGTGGCCACGCCGAACACGGCGGGACCGATTGCCTACCACTACGTGGTGACGGCCGTCACCGCTGATGGCGTGGAGTCACAGGCGTCAGCGCAGGCCACGGCCAACAATGACCTCTTCGTGGCCGGGCGATTCAATACCGTCACGTGGGCGTCCGTTGCCGGGGCGGCGCGCTACAACGTCTATCGCCAGGCGGGGGGCGCCGGCCTGTTCGGCCAGATTGGCAGCGCCGCCGGACTGTCATTCACCGACACGAACATCACGCCCGACATCGGCTTCACGCCGCCGGTGTACGAGCAGCCGTTCCTCGATGCCGGCAACTTCCCCTCGTCCGTCGGCTACTTCGATCAGCGACGCGTGTTTGCCGGCACCTTGAACCGACCGGGCAACCTGTGGATGACACAGACCGGCACCGAGTCCGTGATCGCGGCGAGCATCGTCCCGAAAGACACAGACCGCATTGCCTTCCGTATCGCAAGCCGCGACCTGATTGCCATTCAGCACATCGCCCCGCTGGTCGACCTGGTCCTGCTGACGAACAGCGGCGAGTGGCGCGTCACCTCGGTGAACTCCGACGCGGTCACGCCAACCAGCATCTCCGTGCGCGCACAGTCCTACAAAGGCGCATCGACGGTGACGCCTGCGCTGGTGAACAACACCATCCTGTTCGCTGCCGCGCGTGGCGGCCACATCCACGAAGCGGCGTTCAACTGGCAGGCGTCCGGCTACGTCACCGGCAACGTGTGCCTGCGCGCGCCGCACCTGTTCGACGGGCTGACCATCGCCGATATGGCATTCCAGCGCACACCCGTGCCGGTGCTCTGGGCCGTCTCCAGCAACGGAGAGCTGCGCAGCCTGACCTACGTTCCTGAGGAGCGGGTCGGCGCATGGGCCACGCATGACACCCACGCGGGCGCATTCGAGTCGGTTGCCTGTGTTTCTGAAGGCACCGAGGACGTGCTCTATGCCGTCGTGCGACGAACGGTATCGGGCGTGCCAAGACGCTACATCGAGCGCTTCGCAACCCGCCTGCTGCGCGAAGGCGTCGACCCCGTCTGCGTCGACAGCGGATTGACCTATCAAGGCCCGGCGGTGACGTCACTCAGCGGGCTGTCCCATCTCGAGGGGATGGAGGTGGGCATTCTGGCCAACGGTGACGTCCACCCGCGCCGCACCGTGTCCGGCGGGCGCATCACGCTGGACTACCCGACATCCAGGGCGGTCGTTGGCCTGCCCATCACGGCCGACATCCAGACGCTACCGCCCATCATCCGCACACGCGACCTGTCCGCCGGTCAGGGCAGGACCTACAACATCAACAAGGCGTGGATGCGCCTGCATCGGTCCGGCGTCGTGCATGCCGGGCAAACTGAGTCCAGACTGCGCCCTATCAAGCGCCGCGCCGACGCGCCCGACGTGGACACTGGCGTGGAGGACATCCTGCTGGGCGGCGCGTGGTCGCAAGACGGACAACTGTGGGTCAGGAACGCTGACCCTCTGCCTGTCACCGTAGCGTCCGTCACCCTAGAAATGTCTGTCGGGGGATAGCATGAGCGTGTTCTCGAAAGCCGGAGGCGGCGGTGGGCTGGTGGCGGCGCCTGCGCCGGCCGGCCAGACCCCGGAGGGCATGTCGCAGATCGCCAACCTCGCCGGTGTCGCCGGCGTATTGGGTGCCGGCACCGGCGCGTGGATCACCGCCAGCAACGAGCGCATGGCCATGCGCTTCCGCGCTAGCGCCGGGGACATCAACGCACGCATCGCCGAGCTGGCGGCGCGGTCAACCATGTTCGCCGGGCAGCGCGCAGAGCAAGCCGTTCGGCTGCGCGGCGCCCAGACCGGAGCCACCCAGCGCGCAGCCTTCGCCGCCAGCGGCATGGACCTCGCCAGCGACACCGTCATGGACGTGCTCGCCGCAACCCGGCTGACCACCGACGTCGATGCGGCGACGGTGGCCGCCAACACGGCGCGCGAGGCCTGGGGGCACCGCGTGCAAGAGGTCGGCCATCGCGGCGACGCCGCCATGGCCCGTGTCACGGCCCGCAACATCAGCCCGCTGATGCACGCCGGGACCACGCTGCTGACCGAGGCGGCCCGCGTTGGCAGGCGGTGGCGCGCGCTCGAGGGCACCACCGGAACCAGCGACCAGTTGGTTCTTGACGCGCTGGGATTCTGACGCATGCCGCGCGTTCCAGTGACCCAGGAGTTCCGCGTCGCCGAGGCCGCGACGCCCACCCCTGTCGTTCGCGCGCCGGACTCTCCGGACGTGGTCGGCGCGCAACTGACCGGGCTTGGCCTGGCGACCCAGAACATGGCCGCCGTGGCGCAGGACTTCGCCGCTGAAGACCGTCAGCGCATGAACCGCGTGCGGGTCGAGGAGGAGTTGAATCATCTCCGCGAGGCCGGGGTGGAGCTGACCATCGGGCGTGACACCGGCTATCAGAACGCGGTCGGGCGGGACGTGTTCTCGCGCCCCAGCGGCAAGCCCTTGGCTGATGAGTACACGGAGCGCTTCGACCAGGGGGTGAAAAAGTTCGCCGGCAACCTGTCGAACGACTGGCAAAAGCAGACGTTCATGCAGCACGCAATGCAACTGCGCCAGCAGTTCCGGCAGGGCGCGCTGAACCACGAGGCCACGCAGTCGCGTCACTACCAAGAGAGCGTGCACACCGGGGCCATGGCTTTGGCGGTGCGCGACCTGGCGCTCAACCCGACTGCCGCCGACCGTGTTGCGGAAGCCGAGGAGCGCATACGAGGGAACGCGCTCGCGCTCGCACGCCTTGGGGGGCAGTCGGCCACCGAGGCTGAGTCCGTCATCCAGAAGACCCTGGCCGCCGCCCACGCGGATGCATTCGAGGCCGTGGTCGCCGCCGGCGACATGGCATCCGCCGCCCAATACCTGGGCGCCCACGGCAGCAAAATGAACGGCGCGCAGGTTCTGGCGGCCAACAAGCTGCTGCGTGCGGCCATGGGCGCGCAACAGGTGGCGGGCATTGCAGACCGTGCCGTTGAGCACCTGGCGCCGCGCATGGTGCCGAGCGACTTCGACCGACTGTGGGGCGTCATGGAGCAGGCGGAAAGCGGCGGGCGGCAGGTCGGGCCGGATGGCGCGCCGCTGACGTCCCCAAAAGGCGCGGTAGGCGTCGCCCAAGTGATGCCATCGACCGGCCCGGAAGCGGCCAAGCTTGCCGGCGTGGAGTGGGACGAGGAGCGGCTGCGCAACGACGAGAACTACAACCGGGCGCTGGGCCAGGCCTACATGCAATCGATGCTGCAGCGATTCGGTGGCGACGCCGCGAAGGCCATGGCGGCCTACAACGCCGGGCCTGCCGCAGTGATGGTCGCAGGCAAGAGGGCCGAGCGTGAGGGCGTGCATTGGCTTTCGCTGCTGCCGCAAGAAACGCAGACCTACGTGCAGCGCAACCTTGCGGAGTTCAACGCGGGCGGAGGCGCCCCCCGCGCGCCGACTTTGGCTGACGTCCATCGTGAGGTGCTGGCGCGGTTGCCGGCGGACGCGACCGACGAGCAGCGCGGCGCGGCCATGACGGCTGCCGAGCGGCGCTTCCGCGCCTTCGAAGATGACGTGAAGTCGAAGCGAGACTTCGCCGTCGCCGAGGCCATGCGCGAGCTGGTGAAGAGCGGCGGCGACATGGAGGCGCTTCCGCCGCTGGTCAGGTCGCGAATCCCGATCGAGCAACTCGACAGCGTGATGAGTTTCGCAAAGACGCTGTCGACGCGCGAGGACGTGACGACCAACCTCGCGCTGTTCCAGTACCTGTCGAACGAGAAGAACTTGCGCGGCCTGTCCGACGACGAGTTTTTTGCCCTGCGTTCGCAGTTGTCTCAGAGCGACTTCGAGTCCTTCGCCACGGCGCGCGGGAAGCCCCCGGCAGACACGGGTGCAGGTGCATTCCCGGCCACGTCTGTCGCCAACGTGCTGCAGGACCGGCTGGCCCAGATTGGAATCAACGCGAGCCCGCCCGCAACGGAGAAGCGGGCACGCGCCCGCGTGGGCGCCATCAACCAGTTCGTGCGTCAATCAATTCTGGACGCGCAGGCGACGCTGGGGCGCAAGCTCACGGATGCTGAGGTCGAGCAGCACATTGACCAGATGTTCTCCCGTCAGACGACCATCAGTGGATGGATGGGGCCGAGGCAGGAGCCGGCCATGGGGATTGATGCTGGCGAGATCCCGGCGGCGGTTCGCGAGGGTCTGGTGCGCGAGTTCCGGGCGCAGGGCATCGACAGCCCGACAGACGCCCAGATGCTGGACGCCTACTGGCGCAGCCTGCGATGACCACGCTTGCGGAAGCCGTGCGCCAGAGCCTGACGCAGCCGCAGTCCCCCGAGGAGGCGGTGCGCATCAACCTCGCGACGGCCCAAGGAACGCCGGACGCCGAGGCCGAGCTGCAGCGCATCAGTCGCGAAACGGGCGTGCCGCTCGGTGCGGCGCGCACGCAATCGGACGCCTTGCGCAGGCGCCAGGAGAGCAGCCAGGCGCTGGAGCAGATGCGCAACCGCCCGCGCACGACCGAGTTCATGGCGGCCCCGGACCGCGCGGCCATTGCCCGGGATGATGTCGGCAACCTGGGCGCCCTGGAAGACCACGTCACGGGCGAGATGCGGGCCATCGACCCGGGCCTTCTTGGGGGCACGCTGGACGCGGCGCGACGCGGATTCGCCGAGGCCGAGCAGAACTTGACCCTGTTGCTCCGCGACTTCGGACTGACGCGCGCGCGTGGGGCGGATGCCGAAGCGGCGCAGGCCGCTCGCATGGCCGAGCAGGAGCGCGTTAGCCGGCGCTGGCCGATGAGCCCTGACGTGGCCGCCGGGCTGCAGGCCATCATGGATGCCCCTACCTATACGGGGGTGATGGCTGCGGTCGCGCGCCACCCTCGCGCAGCCTGGGAGAGCACCGTGCAGTCCTTGGCTGCCACGGCGCCAGCGCTCATTGGTCAGCTTCTGATGGCCCCGCTGGGTTTAGCGGGCCGTGCCGCAGGGGGATTCATCGGCGCGTTTGCGACGGAGTACGGCGCGACTCTGCAGGACGTGCTGGCCGAGCAGGGCGTGAACGTCGCCAACGTCAGCGAGCTGCGCGACGCGCTGGCAAACCCGCTGGTCATGGGCCGCGCGCGCGACCATGCCGTGCTGCGCGGCATCCCCATCGCGGCCTTCGACGGGCTTTCGGCGGGGCTTGCCGGCAAGCTGCTGGCCGGGGCCACGCGCGATGCCGTGAGCATTGCCCCGCGTGTGGCGGGCGAGTTTGCCTTGCAGACTGGAGCGGGTGGCGCCGGCGAGCTGGGCGCCCAGGTCATGGTCGACGAGTTCGCCCCTGGCGTGGGCAAGTACTCCCCGGGCGCGGTAATCATGGAGATGCTCGGCGAATTGCCGACCGCAGCCGTCGACGTCCCGATGAGCTGGATTGCCGCGCGCGATCATGCCGAGCGCGCGGCGACGCGCGGGGCGCAGTTGCAGCGCTTCAGCGAGCTGGCCGCCGCCACCCGTGTACGGGCGAGGGACACGTCCGGGTTCCATGCCTTCGTTCAGGGGCTAACGGATGACGGCACGGCGGTCGATGGGTTCTATATCGATGCGCAGGCGCTGATGCAGGCGGGCCTGGCCAATGAGCTGGCGGCGCAGTTGCCGGCCGTGGCCGAGCAGTTGCCGACGGCAGCCGCCACGGGCGGCGCGGTGCACATTCCGCTGGCCGACTACGCCGCCCACTTGGCAGGCACGCCTATCGACGCGGCCCTGCTGCGTCATGCGCGCGTCGAGCCCGACGGCATGTCCGTGGCAGAGAGCGAGGTGTTCCTGCAGCAGGCGCAGGAAGAGCTGTTGCGCGAGGTGTCGCGGGCCATTCAGGACGAGGCGCAGGAGGCGCCCTTCCGCGAATCGATGGAGTCCGTTCAGTCGCAGGTCGAGGAGATGCTCGTCCAAGCTGGGCTGCGGCCAGCCGTGGCGCGCGCGTACGCGACCCTCACCTCGCACTTCTACGGCACGATGGCCGCCCGCCTCGGCAAGACGCCGCAGGAGGTTTTCGAGCAATACCCGCAACTGGTGCGCGGCGCTGGCCTGGAAGATGGCGACGTGATGGCGCAGGAGCGCGCCCTGCGGATGATGGCCGTGCACAACCTCTCGGCTGAGAGCCTGCTGTTCGCTGGCCGCATGGGCGGCCTGGCCATGCCTTCGGTGGCCGTGTCGACAGCAGACTTGCCGCTCGACACCTTTGGCGAGGTCACGCTGCTGGCGCCGCGAGGGATGGTTGACCCCCGCGCCGGGGCGAGGGTGTTCGACGCGGACGTCTACTCGCCGCGTTACCCGGACGTCGAGCTTGAGATTCCGGCGGAGGCTGCCGGCCGCGCCGAAGAACTCCTGGCGGAGGCAATGGGCGCCGTCGACCAGCGCGCTATCGATTGGCGTCAGGTGTCGCGAGATGGCCCGGACGCCTTGGCTAGCCAGGCGCCTTTCCTGTGGTGGTTTCTCTCACAGCAAGGCGTTGAGCCAGATGTGCAGCGCGTCGCGCCTGCTGAGTTGGCGCCGGCGCTGCAGGCCTTTGCGGATAGCGGTGTCGATGTTCTGGAGTTGCGGAACGACCCCGCCTTCGAGCAGGCCGCGTGGGACGCCTATCGGCAAGTCATGCTGCTGGCCTATGAGGGCAGAGAGGATGCGCTCGACGCAAGGATTGAGTCCTTGCGTGCGCGCCAGCCCGGCACCGGGGCCGCCTCGCCCGTCGTCCGGCAGGCGGCCAGAGAGGTTGAGGACCATCGGCGTGGCGCGCGCACTGCCGGCGAGGTGGACGCACCGGCAACCCGGCAGGCGCTGCGGCAGCAGGTGGAGGGCCTCGGCCTAGGGGCCGAACTGGCCAGCGCCGCCGAGCGCTTCGTGGCCGACATGGCGGTGGGTGAGCGGATCCCCGTCGGAACCACGGCAACCGGCCGTCAGCGCTACGTCCCGCACACGTTGGACAACGTCGTGCGGCTGCTGCGCCGGCAGCCAGTTCGTGCCGGCGAGGGGCCGGTGCGCGGAGTCGGGGCGCTGCGGTCCAGGGTGGCCCATCAGTTCCGCAGCATCACAGAAATGCGTGGCGCGCGCGACCGCATTGTGCCAGCAGAGCAAATGGCGCAGGTGCAGGAAGAGGCCTACAGCGAGTTTGCTGCCGTTGCGCGCGCCATCGACCCGCAGATTTCTCCAAACACCGCCATGGCGATCTTGGAAGACGCCATCAGCCTCGGCGCGCAACAGGCGGCGCTCGCCTACGGGCACCGCATCAGCGAAGAAACCGCCACCCTCCTCACGGAGTTTCTGCTCAAGCTCGCCAACCTGCCGACGGGGTATTTCGAGGCCAAGATTCCTCGCGCGGTGGGGCTTGAAGAGTTTGCCGGCGCGGTCATCCCGAAGGACGCGAGCCCGGCAGTGCGCGAGCTGCTCGAGCGCGCGGGCCTACCGTTCGTGGAGTACGACGGGCCGGGCCAGCGCACCCAGGCCGTGCGGGAGTTCGCGGCGGCGCTGGCCGAAGAGCGCGGCGACGTGCTGTTTCAGGCCACCGCGCTGCGGCGAGGCACCGAGACGCTTCGTCGGTACGGCCTTGACCCCAAAAAGAAGCATTCGACGCGCGACGTCGCTGCAGCGCTTCAGGCCAGGCAGCGAGCCAAGCACGGAAGCATCGAGCCCGATGACCACGGCAAGGATGCGCTGTCGCGAATCGCGAAGTGGATGACGGAAGAAGTCGCCTTCGAGATGCAGAACCCGGAGGACTCCGGGGTGGGCTGGTATTCAGTGCAGTACCAGGCGGCCCTTGACCTGATGGGTGGGCTGTACCCGGAGCTGCTGACCGACCGGACGGCCCGCAACCTGATGACCGCCCTCATCGCCATCACGAGCGACGGGCAGAAGGTCATGCCGAACTTCGCGCAGGCGCTCGACATCTACGGGCGCTTTCGAGAAGGGGGCGAGACGGCCGGCAGGTTCACGAGCAGCCGAGGGCATATCCGTCAGGCCATCATCAACAACAACCTCCAGGTCCTGCAGCAGTTGCATGACACCATGGGGGCGGTGGAGATGCACGAGTACCTGATGCAAGAGCGGCCGATCGGCGAGCTGAAGGAGATCGCCGCGCAGATCGGCAGGACATTCAACCCGGCCTATCAAGTCCATATCAAGCTCCCGATGGCCGCCGTGGAGTTCGGCCCGAAGCTCGGCGCGTTCTACGCCAATCTGATGGGCGCGCATGGCTATCTGACGATGGACCGCTGGTGGTCGCGTTCTTTCAACCGCTACCGGGGCACCCTTCTGACGTCGGCCACGGCGAAGTCGCTTCGGTCGTTCGCCACTTTGATAGGTCAGCCGGAGATGTCCGACGACCAAGTGTTGTCGGCGGTCGTCGAGCCTCGCGAAGCCCTTGACCACAGGGGCTTCCGCACGGTGGCGGCGTTGCTGCTTGGGCGTAGTGAGCCATCGAAGAAAGGCGAGGCCGCCGAGTGGATGGCGGAGATTGACGCGCTTCGCGAGCCTGGGGCCTTGCGCGCTGCGCTTGAGCGGCTGCGCGCCGAGCAGCAGGCGATTGTTGACGCGGGGCTGAACCCACGCCTGAGGGGGGGCTCTAGGACCAAGGCGCGCACCGACGCCAGAAAAGCCGCGCGCACGCTGGAGTCGCTGGGCAAGTTGCCGGGCGACTACACGGTTGACCAGTTGCTGCATGACCATGCGGTTGAGCGCGCCGCGAACACCATCTACAAGGACGCCTTCGAGAAGATCGAAGACGTGGCTTTCGGCGCACGCGACCGAACCTTCATGCTGGCCGCCACGGCGCAGGCGCGCCGCAACCTGGCCCGCAGGGGGCACCCCCTTACCATCGCCGACATTCAGGCGATTTTGTGGTACTACGAGAAGCGGCTTTATGGGGGTCTCGGTGCGCGACAAACGGCAGACATCAGCTACAGAGAAGCGGCAGACCGAGTCGTCGAGCGATTCCAAGCAGGAACTGCCGCCGATCTTCTTGAGTACGACCCCGACCCAGATGCAGCAGATCAGGACGACCTTGAGGGAGAGGTTCCTCTCGGAGAGGAGCCTTTCGAAGCAGGGGACCAAGAGCTAGCCCAAGGGGAGGGGGCACGCGGGTCCTTCAACCCGCGCACGAACACGATCCGCCTTCTCAGGAACGCCGACCTCAGCACCTATCTGCACGAGTCCGGCCACTTCTTCCTCGAGAACCTGATGGTCATCGCCGCCGAGATCGGCAACCGTGGCGGCGCCGTCACCCCGGGCGAGCAGGGCATCATCGACGACGTGCGGCGGCTGCATGATTGGTTTGGCGTGCAGGGCATGCCGACATGGCTGGCGCTGTCGTTCGAAGAGAAGCGCGCCTATCACGAGCGCTTTGCCGAGAGCTTCGAGGCCTACCTGTTCCGTGGCGAGGCGCCCTCGATCGAGTTGCAGGGCGTGTTCCAGTCCTTCCGCGCTTGGCTGCTCGGCGTCTACCAGTCGCTGAAGAACTTCCTCCGCATCAACCCGCAGGCCGGCAAGCTCAACGACGAGGTGCGCGGCGTCATGGACCGCCTGCTGGCCACGGACGCGCAGATCGAGATGGCGCGCCGCGCCCGGTCGATGATGCCCATCTTCGCCTCGCCCGAAGCGGGCCAGATGACTCCGGAGGAGTTCGAGGAGTTGCAGCGCTTGGGGGCTGCCGAGGTCGGGGCGGCCCGTGACGAGCTGCAGACGCGCGGCTTGCGCGACATGCAGTGGCTGCGGAATGCGCGCGCCCGCGAGCTGAGTCGCTTGCAGACGGCGTCACGGGAGCTGCGGCGCCAGGCCCGCGCAGGCGCCCGCAACGAGGTCTTGTCGCAGCCGGTTTATCGGGCATGGCAGTTTCTGACTGGCGCCTTGTCGGATGAGTACAAGGCGGCGCTGGCGGCAGAAGAAAGGCCGAAGCCGAAGCCTGGGGCGGTCGACCCGACGGTCGACTCGCTCTTCGTCGCGATCGCCAAGCTGGGCGGGCTAGACCGCGCTGAGGTCGAGGCCGAGTGGGACCTGGACCCTACGACTAGGGTCCCCATGCCGCTGTTCGGGCTGCATGTGCTGCGTCGGGTGGGCGGCAAGTCCATCGACGGTATGGCTGAAAGCCTAGCGGGCTACGGCTACTTGGGCGTGGGCGCGGCTGACCTGGCTGGCGGCCGCCGCGAGGCGCTGCGCGTGTTCGAGAACGCGTTCGATGCCCAACTGCGCGGCACTCCGCAGTACTCGGTGACCGTCGATGCGCGGGTGCTGTTGCCGGACGCAGAGCCTGGCACCGTGATTGCGCCTGAGATGGTGGACACCGCCAGGCTGTCCATCGCCGCCATGCGCGACATGGGCGTGTCGCACGAGGCCATCGACGCGCTGCGCGCCAAGCGCATGACCGGGGCGGATGGTGTGCATCCTGAGTTGGTGGCCAACCTGTTCGGCTTCGAGACGGGCGACGAGCTGATTGCGGCGCTTGTTGCGGCGCCGCCGCCGCGCGCGGCAATAGAGGCGGCGACAGACGCTGCCATGTTTGAGCAGCACGCCGAGCTTGCCACGCCGGAGGCCATCGAGCGAGCGGCGGATGAGGCGGTCCACGGCGAGGCGCGCGCGCGGTTCGTCACGGCCGAGGCAAACGCGCTGGCGAGGATGGCGGCCGGCGGTCGTGCGGAAGGTGCCGGTGGTCGCCGCCGCAGTATCGTGCCGGATGCCGCGCGCCAGTTTGCAGCGGCCATGGTGGCGCGCTTGCGCATTCGCAACCTTCGCCCAGCGCAGTACGCCGGCACGGCAGCGCGCGCAGGCATCGAGGCAGAGCGGGCGTTCCGCGCGGCAGATGTCGAGCGCGCTGCCGCCGAGAAGCGGACGCAGGCCGTGCACACGTACGCGACGCGTGAGGCGTATCGCGCGCTGCGCGAGGTCGAGCGCGGCGTTGCGTACATGCGTCGCTTTGCCAAGCCTGGCGCGCGCCGGCGGCTGCCGCCGGAGTACGTTGACCAGATTGAGGCGCTTCTCGAGCGGCACGAGTTGAAGGAGCGCTCGCTGCGCACGTTGGACCGCCGCGCGTCCTTGCGTGAATGGCTTGACTCTCAGGAAGAGGTCGGGCTTGTCCCGGAGATTGACCCGGCGCTGGCCGATGACGCCCGGACCGTGAACTACAAAGAGATGACGGTCGAGGAGTTTCGCGGCTTGGTGGACGCGGTGCGTGCCATTGAGCACCTCGGCAGGCTCAAGAAGAGGTTGCTCACGTCGCGTGACAAGCGCGAGTTCGAGGCGGTGCGCGACCTGATTGCCGACAGCATCGTGGCCAATTCAATGCGCACCATCACGCCGCGAACGGCCACAACTTGGGTGGGCCAAGTGATGGCAGGCCTTCGCCGGTTCGTCACCAGTCACTACAAGGCCGCTGCCATTGGCAGGATTTTGGACGGCGGCAAGGACGGCGGCCCGTTCTGGGAGTACATCACCCGCACGGCCAACGCTGCCGGCGACCAAGAAGTGCAGATGCGGGCAGATGCGACGGTGCGTGCCTCGGCCATCTTGGCTCCCTTGTTCGCTGGCGGGGCCTTTGGTGGTGGCCGCATGTCCTTTGCCGGCATCGCGCGGCCGCTGAATCGTGGCGAGCGACTGGCTATCGCCTTGAACACTGGCAACGAAGGCAACATGCAGCGGCTGCTGGGAGGGGAGAACTGGACACGCGACGCCATCCAGCCTGTGCTGGAGTCGCTGACAGCCGCGGAATTGAGGGCCGTGCAGCAAGTGTGGGACTTGTTCGAGTCCTACCGCCCCCTGATCGCGGCCAAGGAGAAGCGCGTCTACGGCAAGGAACCTGAGTGGGTGCCGGCCGTGCCGTTCGAGGTCACGTCCAGTGATGGTGAGGTCGTGTCGATGCGCGGCGGGTACTACCCCATCAAGTACGACCCGGCCGCCAGTGCGCGCGCCGAGGAGTTGGTGGACGCAGACGAAGCGCGGGCCATGATGCGCGGCGCCTACACGTCCGACACGACGCGCCGTAGCTTCACGAAGTCGCGCGTGAAGGTGGTGATGGGCCGCCCGCTTCTGCTGACGTTTGACGGTCTGTTCCAGGGGCTGAACGAGGTTATCCACGACCTGAGCTGGCACGAGTGGCTGATTGACGTGAACCGGCTGATGCGAGCCGACAAGATCCAGCAGGCCATCCGCCAGCACTACGGCCCGGAGATGGCGACGGAGTTGAAGCGCTGGAAAACCGACATCGCTGCCGGCGAGCCCACGGCCCACAACGAGGAGTCCGCGACGTGGCTGCGGCGGAACGTCTCGATTGCCGGGCTTGGCTACAACCTGCTGACGGCCGCCATACAGGTCACGGGCGTGTCCAATTCGCTCGTGCGTGTTGGGTCTCGCTGGATGGGGCCGGCCATAGCCCAGTATGCGAGGGCGCCCGTGACGGTCACCCGCGAAACGCACGCGCGCAGTTCGTTCATGGCACTGCGGTCGCGCACTCAGTTTCTTGAGCTGAACGAGCTGCGCGGGCGCATCCAAGGCGGGTCGTCTGGGATGCGGGCGCTTCAGGCTGGCGCGTTTCTGCTGATCGTGAAGGTGCAGCAGTTGGTCGACATGCCGACGTGGAATGCGGCCTACGCGCGAGCCCTGTCCGAGGGGAGCGACGATGCGCGCGCGGTGGCGCTGGCTGACCAGGCGGTTATCGACACCCAAGGGTCGGGGATGCTGAAGGACCAGGCCGGCATCGAGCGTGGCGGCCCCTACATGAAGCTCTTCACCGTCTTCTACTCGTACATGAACGCCGTCTTCAACCTGGCGGCCACGTCCTTGGCTTCCAAGAAGTCGCGCATGGAGAAGGCCATGGATGGGCTGCTGTTGTTCACGATTCCGATTGTCATGACCCATTTCCTAAGGGAGGTGCTGATGCCGGACATCGGAGAGGACGAAGAGGATTGGGGGATGCTGGCGCGCAAGCTGGCCGCCGACCACATCAGCATGCTGATGGGCACTATGATCTTGGTGCGTGACCTTGGAAACCTTGGCGCGACGCTGGTCGGGGCGGAGTCGCCCATGCGGGCCTACGCGGGAACGGCAGGCGAGCGGCTGCTGTCAGACCTGTACGGCGTTGCGCACCAGGCCGGGCAAGGCGAGTTCGACACGGCTTTCCGCAAGAAGATGGTGAACGTCTTGGGCACGGGCGTCGGCCTGCCATCCGCGCAGATCAATCGCACGTGGAACGGCATCGAGGCCATGGTCGAGGAAGAGACGGTGAACCCGGCGGCGATTCTGTTCGGCGTCGAACGGTAACAGTCTGACGGGCTATAATCCGCGCGCCGATACGGCAGGGGGAGGGTGACGTGCCAGTTACAACCACGACGAGGTCTGCCGGGCCATTCGTTGGCAACGGCGTGGTGACCGCGCTGCCCTTCGGCTTCAAGGTGTTCGCCCCGACTGACCTGCTGGTCACGCGCACGGTGACGGCCACTGGCGTCACCACCAACGCGCTGCTCGGCCAGGACTACACCGTTACCCTGACGGATTCTGGCGGGACCGTGACGCTTGTGGCGCCGCTGCCGACCGGCCAGACGGCGATGATCGAGAGTCAGGTGCCGTTCACGCAGCCGACGCTGTTCACGGCCACCTGGGTGCCGAGCGCGCTCAACGATGCTGTTGACCGGGCCGTGGTGCTGACGCAGCAGTTGAATCTCACGGCGGACCGTGGCCTGCGGCTGCCCATCACGGAGCCGGCCGGCGCCGAACTGCCGCCAGCCGCTACACGCGCCAATCGGTTTCTGGCGTTCAACGCCAGCGGCGCGCCCATCGTTGCGGCCGGCACTTCTGCAAGCCTCGGCCCCGTGTCCGCGTTCATCAACACCCTGCTGGACGACGTCGACGCGACGCAGGCCCGCGCCACGCTGGGCGCCGCTGCGGCTGCCACCGGCCCCACCAATTGGGGCGGCACGGCGGGCGGCGCGGCAAACGCACTGACGCTGACGCCGGCAACCGGCATCCCGAGTTACCAGCCTGGGCAGGAGTTCGTGTTCTTCGCCGGCGCCGCAGCAAACACCGGGGCCGCGACCATCACCATCAGCGGCCTGGCCCCCATCGCCATCCGCGTGGCAGGGGCAGCGCTTCAGGGCGGCGAGATTGCCGCAAACGGGCTGCATCGGGTGACGGTGGACTCGCCCACCACATGCCATCTCGAGTCGTTCGTCACTGCGGGCGTGCCGTCCGGCACCATCCTGGACTTCGCAGGCGGCGTGGCGCCGTCCGGATACCTGCTCTGCGACGGGGCGGCCTACTCGCGAACCGGGGCCACCGCCCGCCTGTTTGCTGCTATCGGGACGGTGTGGGGCGCCGGCAACGGCACCACCACGTTCAACGTCCCTGATTTCCGCCGGCGCGTTGCGGTTGGCAGCGGTGGCACGGCCATCGCTGGACCCGGGGCAGCCGTGGGCAACGTGGGCGGCACCGAGACACACGTCCTTGCGGTGGCAGAGATGCCTTGGCACGGCCACGGGGTGTCAGACCCGGGGCATTCGCATACTGCGGTAACCGCCGGCGCAATAGGGCTGACTTTCGGCATTAGCCAAAACAACGGGTCGGCGGGTGCGCTCGGTACGAGCCATGTCGGCACGGGGGTCTCCATCCACGGCGCTGGCGGCGGCGCGGCGCACAACAACATGCAGCCCTCGGCCGTCGTGCTCAAGATCATCAAGACCTAGGCCGGCTGCCATGCGCAAGATCAGACGGAGTCAACTGCCCGCCCCTGCGGCCGTGCTGCGTGCCGCGCTGGCCAAGTACCACGGGCAGATGGAGGCGCACCGCGAGACGGTTGGCGTGCCCGCTCCGTGGCCGGACTTCGAGATGGTGCGCGAG
>DNIF01000151.1:0-3902 GCA_003485715.1 Gammaproteobacteria bacterium | reverse complement strand
TCGCGACCGCGAGGACTTCGAGGTGGTGGACGATGAGGCGCCGGACCCAGAGACCCTGACCGCGCAGCAGGAGGCGGCGAGGTCGCGCGAGGAAGCGAGGCGCGAGCGGGAAGAGGCGAGACCTGCCCGGGAAGAGGCGAGGCGCGAGCGGGATGAATCCAGGCGCGAAACGGAAGACGCGAGGCGTGAGCGACAGCAGTTGCGCGCCGACCTCCGCGAGCTGCGCGACCTGCTGGCGAACGTGCCGCCGGCCGCGCCACCCGCCATCCGCGTGTGGGCGTCAGCGGTGGAGGCGCGCCTGTCGGCGCGCTTGGAGTCCGGTGCAGAAGTAGGGGAGGCGTGACGGATGACTGTGCTGCCGGTGTGGGCATGGCTGGTGGTGGTGGTGCTGGCGCTTTGGGCCGCGCACTCGGCTGCAGCCGGCGGCGTGCTGACCGACAACGGCCCGGACTGGCAATCGATGTTCAACATCTTGGTTGGTGTGCTGGGCGTCGTGCTCGGCTGGATGCTCAACGGCCTTCACGGCCTCAGCTACACTCTGCGCTGCGTGGCCACGTCGGGCGCCACCGTGCTGGTGCGGGCGGGGGTGATGGCGGTCCGGTGGGATGGCACGTGACATTCAACTGGAGGAGAGCATCATGCTTCTGCCAATCAACCCAGCTCGAAAGGCGATTGCCGCGCTGCTCACACAACTCCTGGTCGTGCTGCAGATGTACGGAGTGGCACGGCCGGAGTGGCTGACCGACGACCTGCTTGTCACGGTCGGCGGCATCATCACCGTGGCGCTGGTGTACTTCATCCCGGACCGCCGGGGGGGCACCCCATGAACCAGGCTCGCGTTGCATGGCTTGCCGCGATCCTCATCATCTGCGCCGGCTGTGCCAATCTCGTCCCGCAGACGGGGCACGGCCGGGTGGCGGTGGCCTACGCCGCCATCGAGCAGACCGCCCACATCACGGCCGACGCGGTGCTAGCTGGGCAGCTCGACGTGAGGCAGGGGGAACACGTGCAGGCCATCCTCGAGCACGCGATGCTGCTCACGGGCCTTGCCCGGATTGCCATCGACCAGGGGCGGCCAGATGATGCACGGGCCACGCTGCGGCTGGTGGAGTCCATGACGGCCGAGGTGGCCGCGTTCCTGGCGGAGGAGCAGAAATGAACGTCATCGAGCTGGTGATGCTGGTCAACCGCTTGGCGGCGGCCGGCCTGCAGATGGGTCTCACGCTGGCGGAGCTGGCCGACCTGGAAGCCCGCGCCCGCGCCGAGGGGCGAGATCTCTCGGAGGTGGACATCGTCCAGTACCGTGACCGGGCGCGCCGGGCGCTCGACCGGCTGGAGGCGGCCCTCGGACCGGTGCCGCCGGCGTGACGCCCGAGCTGCTGACGCGCATTGCGATTGACCCGGCGCTGAGCTTGCTCCCGCCGAGGATGGACAGCCGCGCCGCGCGGGTCCTGATGCTGGCCATCGCGGGGCAAGAGTCGGCCATGCGCCATCGCCGGCAGATTCGAGGTCCGGCCCGGGGCTTCTGGCAGTTCGAGCAGGGCGGCGGGGTGGCAGGGGTGCTGCGCCACGCCCAGAGCAAGCCGCACATCCGCTCTGTGCTGCGGGCCCTGCACTACCCGGCCACCTCGACGGCGGCCGACTGCTACATCGCCATCGAGCACAATGACGTACTGGCCGCCGCGTTTGCCCGGCTGCTGTTGTGGACCGACCCGGCGCCGTTGCCGACGGATGCCGCCGGCGGGTGGTCGCTGTACCTGCGCACCTGGCGGCCGGGCAAGCCCCACCCGGACACATGGGCTGGGCACTTCGCAAGGGCCACGGAGGCGGTGGGGTGATCGACAGCGGCCCGGACTGGCAGTCCCTATTCAATCTCGTGCTCGGCTCTCTGGGTGTCGTGCTGGGTTGGATGCTCAACGGGCTGCGCTCGTCGCTGTACGACCTGCGCACGACGGACGAGGCGCTGTCGAACAAGCTGCAGGAGGTGCATGTGCTGGTCGCTGGGCAGTACGTCAAACGAGAGGAGCTCGAGCGCACCATCGCGCGCATCGAGACCAAGCTCGACCGGGCGCTTAAATGCCCGCCGCTTTGACGGAACCAGCGATTCGCTGCTACATCGCCGGCCCCATGACGGGGATGCCGGATTACAACCACGAGGCATTCGCGGTCGCAGCGTTTGGCCTGCGCCGGCTGGGGCTTGAGGTGGTATCGCCCGCCGAGCTGCACGCCGACACCGACAAGACCCGCGCTCACTACATGAGCATCGATGTCCACGCGCTGCTGACGACGCACATGGTCGCTGCTCTCCCGGGATGGGAGAGCAGCCAGGGCGCGCTCCTTGAGGTGGACTTGGCTGAACAGACTGGGCGCCCGGTGATGTGCATCACCGGGCGCACCATGGACGCGTGGCGCGAGGCTATCCGCCGGTCACCTCCGGGCGCCGGCGGATCTTGAGTCCGTCCCGCACCTGCACGATCTGCAGGTCGTGCTGGACGAGGAACTTGGCCAGGTCGAGCAGGTGGACGTCGTCAAGCGCCCCGGGCTCGATCGTGATGGTCTGGGTGACCCTCGCTTTCGCCATCACAGGAGCCCACCGAAGTCGGCATTGCACACAACGAACATCAGCGCCTCGAGCGTGGGGGCGTTGATGGACGTCTGAGCGGCTTCCAGCTGGCACTTGAGCTGGGAAATCTGGTCTGTGCCGGTCTTCAGGCATGCCTCCAGCGCCGCTTTGCCTCGGGCGATGTGTTGTTCGTTGATCTGCTCGATGGCGATGGCCAGTACTTCTCTGCAAGTTGCGGTCATGATGTCTCCTAGAATGGGATGTCGTCGTTGAGGTCGACGGCGGCTGCCGCCGGTTTGGTCTGCGTGGCCGGCGCGTAGCCGTCGCGCTTCTGCTCCTCGTGCCGGGTCTGTCCGGTCGTTTCGCGGTCAGCGCCGCCGCCGGCAAACTCCAGGTCGCTGACGCGCGCACGCATCGTGCTGCCTTTGGTCCCGTCCTTCTTCACGTACTCGTCGATGTGCACCTCCTCGAGGCTGACCATCAGCAGCGTGCCCTTGGTCAGGTACTGCGCGAGCTTGGTGGCGCGCTCGCCCCACAGGCTCGCGTCAACCCACTGCGTGGGCCGATATCCGCTGGCGTCCTTGCGCCCGTAGCTGAATGCCAGCGACAGGCCGGCCACCGTCTGCCCGCTCGGCGTCTGCCGAATCTCCGCATCGCGCCCGAGGCGCGCCAATCCGAAGCCGTTCATCTCGCCTCCTCAGTGCAGTGCGCGCATGGACTCGCGCGCGACGGCCAGCGCAGAAAGCGTGGTGTTGAGCGCCAGCACCCACGTGTCCTTGCCCGGCTCGGACTCGGCGATTGCGAGCAGCGAGCGGATTTCGTGCTCGCACTCCGCGTGGCGCCGGTGTGCTCGCTCCAGCGCCTGCGCCAGCAGGTTGGGCTTGTCGGCCAGGGCCTCCGTGCGCACGTACATCGGGGATCGCTCCACGAGCACATTCGTGTACTCGTGGTGCACGATGTCGCCGCGCACGAAGCGCACCGAGCGAATCATCGAGCGCGCCTGCACCAGGCGGTATTTGTGCGCGGCCGCGCTGTCGTCCCAGTCGAATGCGTCGTGCAGCGGGCTCTCCGGGTCGGTCGCCGCCTCCACCACCAGTGCCGGGGTCAGCGCCCCGGTTGCGTCCGCGATACGGCTGAGCTCCAACTCCCACCTCTTTTTCCGTGTAGCGGTCATCTTCGTCTGCTCCTCAGTTTGCCGCCGGTCCGAATTGACCGACGGCCCTGCTCCGTGCCTGCCTTGCCTTGCCAGGCCGAGCCTGGCCCGGCCACGCCCCGCCTGCCTTGCCCGGCCGCGCCGCGCCTCGCCTCGCCTCGCCTGCCTTGCCCAGCCCTGCCCGGC
>DNIF01000120.1 GCA_003485715.1 Gammaproteobacteria bacterium | reverse complement strand
GTCGGACGCCGACAGCGACTCCGGGGGCTGGGCATAGCGCCCCGGTCGCTCCGGGTTCAGGCGGGCTATGTGTACCTCGGCCAGTTCCAGGAGGAAGGCATGTCGCTGAGCGTCTGCCATGCCGGCCCGATGCAAGGCGACCTTGATGCCCGCGACCAAGGACTCCAGAGAGTCCTGCAAGCGCTTGCGCGCGGCATCATCGGACTTGGGTGCCACACTCCAGAGGAGTTGCTCAGTGAGCGCCACGGCCTCCTGCCAGCGAGGCGAGCTCACCCCGTCGTCCCGATGCACGAGCGCCAGATGCCGACGCCACCAGGTCAGCAGCACCTCGACCAGGAAACCGGGCGGCAAAGGTCCGGGAGTGGCCTCGATCTTTGACCTCACGACCGCACTTGCGGCCTCGATCGACGGGTGGGTCATCGTTTGCGAACGGCTCCAGGCTTGGGGTATCCGGCCGAAAAGGTTTGCCCGCCCTGCCAACGGGAACCTGCCCCGTTCTTAGCACTCAATCGCCTAGAGTGCTAGCATGCAGGAAGGCAATCAAACATGAACCATGCCCTGATGACTGTCCAGACCGATTTTCCCCTCGTACCCGGTAGCTCACTCGGTGCCTATATCAATGCCGTGCGCGCCCTGCCGCTGCTGACCGCTGCGGAAGAAACCGCCTTGGCCCTGCGCTACCGGGCCACCGATGACCTCGACGCCGCTCGCCAGCTCGTACTGTCGCACCTGCGTTTCGTCGTCCGTATCGCCCGCGGCTACGACGGCTACGGCCTCAATCAGTCCGACCTCATCCAGGAAGGTAACCTCGGCCTGATGAAGGCCGTGCGCCGCTTCGACCCCGAACGGGGGGTGCGCCTGGTGTCTTTCGCCGTGCACTGGATCAGGGCCGAGATCCACGAATTCATCGTGCGCAACTGGCGCATCGTCCGGATGGCGACCACCAAGTCCCAGCGCCGGCTCTTCTTCAATCTGCGCAGCGCCCGCAAGAGCCTGGGCTGGCTACGAGCGGATGAGGCCGCCGATATCGCCCGCGACCTCGGCGTCGAGACGCAGGAGGTACGGGAAATGGAGGCCCGGCTTGCCCAGCGGGACTTCTCGCTCGAGGGCACGGCGATGGCTGATGAGGCCGAGGGCGCCGTGATTGCCCATAGAGCCCTGGCCGACCAGCGTTTCGAGCCGGCCCGTACCTTCGAGGAGAAGTCGGAGCGTGACCGCCTCGACCGCGCCCTGACCGCAGCGCTCGCGGCGCTGGATGCGCGATCACGCCGCATCATCGAAGCGCGCTGGCTCGTCGAAGAAGGCGAGAAGGCGACACTGCATGAACTCGCCGCTGAACTGGGTGTGTCGGCAGAGCGCGTGCGACAGATCGAGCAGAAGGCGCTTACCCGCATGCGCGCGGTAGTGGCGCCTGCTACCTAGCCCGGCTGCGGCCCGCGCTTCTACCCCAGCAGCGCGCTGGCGTAATGGTCGGCGAGCAGAAAGGCGAAGATCCCCATCAGGTACCAGATGGAATAGCGGAAGGTATCGATGGCGATGCGCTCGTCGCGACTCACCATGAGTGCGCTGGCGTAGTAAAGGAATCCCAGGTCGAGCAACAGGGCACCAGTCAGGTAGATGGCGCCGCTCATGTACGTGAGGTAAGGCAGCAGCGTCACGATGGTGAGCAGCACCGTATAGAGCAACACCTGCAGGCGAGTGAAATCCACGCCATGAGTGACCGGCAGCATCGGGACATCTGCGCGCGCGTAATCCTTGTGGCGATAGATGGCCAACGCCCAGAAGTGCGGCGGGGTCCAGGCAAAGATGATGAGGAAGAGGAGCAGCGCATGGGGATCGACTTCACCCGTGACTGCCGTCCAGCCCAGCACGGGTGGTGCCGCGCCGGCCGCGCCGCCGATGACGATGTTCTGCGGCGTGGCACGCTTCAGATACAGGGTGTAGATGACGGCGTAGCCCACCAGTGAGGCGAAGGTCAGCACCGCTGTCAGCACATTCACCCAGGCGACGAGCAGGTAGAGGCCAAGCGAGCCGATGACGGCTGCAAAGAGCAGCGCTTGCGGACGGCCAATCCCGCCTTGGGGCAACGGGCGGCTGCGGGTACGCGCCATGAGCGCATCGATGCGGTGATCCGCCACATGATTGATTGCCGCCGCTGACGCCGCCGCCAGCGCAATGCCCAAGGTGGCGGGCAGCACCGTGCTGAGTGGCAACCAGTTGGGCGTGGCCAGCAACATGCCGACCAGGGCCGTGAACACGATGAGTGCAACGACTCGCGGCTTGCACAGTTCGAGGTAGTCGCGCCAAGAGGTGCGTCGCTGGGCGATGGCTGTCGTCGTCATCAGTCGTTCAGCTCCCCGAATGCTCCCGGCCAAGCCGGCTCGCGCGATGGATCCCCGTGACCAGGCACAGCAGCAGTGCGGCTGCCCCACCATTGTGGGCCACAGCCGTCCAGAGTGGCAGTCCGTAAATCACATTGGAGACTCCGAGTGCGAGCTGGAGGGCAAGCAGAACGAACAGCGCAGCCCCGATCTGCCGCAATGCGCGTGAGCTGCATCGCAGCAAGCACAAGGCGGTGGCACCCAGCACGACCGCGGTCACCACAGCGAACAAGCGATGCGCCCAGTGGATGGCCGTGCGTGCCGGCGTATCGAGGATCCCGAATTCGTAATCGATACCCAGTCCATGCCAGAGCGTGAAACCGGCGCTGAAGTCCATTTCTGGCCAGAAGCGGCCATGGCAGTCGGGGAAGGTCGTGCCGCAGGCCCACGCCGCATAATTGGTGCTGGTCCATCCGCCGAGCGCGATCTGCACCGTGAGTACAGCGAGCGCCACCGTCAGCCACGTTCCGAGCAGCGATCCGGATCTCGCATAGGTGCCCGCACTCCGCACCGTGAGGAAGGTCCACCACAGCAGCGCGAGCGTGGTCAGACCACCCAGCAGGTGCGCGGTGACGACCAGCGGCTTCAACAGTAGCGTCACGGTCCACATGCCGAGCAGCCCCTGAAAGATCACCAGCACCACCAGCACGAGTGGGATACGTCCGGCCGGGTGCCCGGGGTAGCGCCGATGCAGGAAGGCTATGGCGATGATGAACAGCCCGAGCAGGCTGGCGGCGTAGCGGTGAACTTGTTCCTTCCAGGCCTTCGCCACCTCGACTGCGCGCTCCGGGAAGGCAGCGTTCGCCTCGGCCACGGCTTCGCTCGCAGTCGGGGGAACGAGTCTTCCGTAGCAACCCGGCCAATCCGGGCAGCCGAGCCCGGCATCCGACAGGCGGACATAGGCACCCAGCACGATCACGAAGATCGCCAGAAGCGTGGCAGCCAGGAGTACGCGCGAAAGCAAGGGCATCTGAACCATGCCTCAAGGCGCGCGGCTGGCACGCAGGAGACGCCGCAGATCCCGGAGGATGGCGGCTGGTTCAGCCGGTGCGGGATAGGCCAGCACCGGGCGCCGTTGATAATCGACTATGAGGGCATCGAGGGTAGTGCCACTGACGAGTGCTGCAATGGCCTGTCGCTCCGACTCACTCATGGGCAGGGCTCGCACGCCGGCCGGTGTCAGGTTGTGCGCACCGGCGCGGTAGATTGACACGCGCTCGCCGTCGACCGCGATCGCTTGCGCAAAACGGTGCAGCATCGCGTCATCCAGCCGACACGGTGCAACGCAATCCGGTGTGGTCAGCACCAGCACGGACCATTGTCCAAAGACTCGCTCGAGGGGGGCTGCGGTAGCGTCCGCTACTGGCAGCGTGCTTCCTTCGGGCAACAGTGTTCCGTTATTCAAGCGTCCCGATAGCCAATCGGGAAGAAAGCCGAAGACCGTGCCCCAGGCCAGCAGAATGGGAAGCACGAAGGCACCAATCACGGCGGCCACGACTAGCCGAGGCCGCCCCCGGGACTTGGTCGGCGCCTGGTCGGAGGCTAGGGGCGTGGTGTCAGACATGGCATCAGGATCCGGATCTGCCTCGTCGCTGGCGATGCATCCAGTACAGCCAGGCTAGCACTGCAGCCATCGTGAACCACTGCAGGGCGTAGGCGCGATGTCGATCTGCGCCACTCCCCGGGGTTCGCCATGGTCGCAACGGACCACTCTGACCGACTGGAAGTTCGCGCAAGACCAACGGCGCGACCGCTCGGCCGAGAAGTACCTCCAGTATCGCAGGATCGAGTGACTGTAGCCGCACCAGCCCGGATGCCATCGGCTCCGCCTCGACGACGGCGGACAACTGCAATCCCGTTGCCGGCGACCAGGCGATCTCTGCCTCGAGACCCGCCGAGCCCGACAGCTCCGGCAATGCCGGCGTCTGACCGCGCTCGGACGCCGCTTCGACGAAGGCACGCTGCACCAGGATGGCCGGCGTGGTATCAAGTGCCTGGAGCAACAGGTAACCGGCGCGGCCGTGATGCACCTGATTATCGAGCAGCATGCGCAGCGGCAGCCAAGACGGAGAGCCCTGTTGCACACGCCGACCGGGGGCGTCAGGGTCTACGATCAGAAGCTCGAGGCAAGCCAGCTCGCGACAGGGCTCACCCGCGACGTTCGCGAGATAGCGTGTGTGACGCAGATCCTTCTGTCGGGCGCGATCCAGTTGCCAAATGCCCAGACCGAGCATCAACACGAAGAACACCAGGCAAACGACGGCAGGCAGAACCGGGGGGCGAGAGCGTGGTCGTGGCTGCCTGTCGTTAATGTCGATTCCCACGCTCAAACCAGGAGTGCCACGCCGATGTTCGAACCACTGGTGAAATATCTCGTCATCTGCGTGCTTGGCATGGTCGTCATCAGCCTGAGTGTTGCGTTCCGCCGCATCGCCATGAGCTCGCGCGGGAGTGAAGATTCGAAGGCTGCCGTGAAGGCGCTCACGCTGCGGGTGGCGCTGTCCTTCGGCGTCGTCGCGCTGCTATTGATGGCATCAGGGTTTGGCCTCATCAAACCGCACGGGCTTGTGCCGGTGAGCACGGAACGCTCCGTATCACCGGCACCCCCGGCTGATCAAAGCCAGTAAACGAAGATGAACAACCCGAGCCACACCACGTCGACGAAGTGCCAATACCAGGCGACCGCCTCGAAGGCAAAGTGATTCTGCGGCGAGAAGTGTCCCCAGATGGCACGCGCCAGGATGACGGTCAGCATGATGGCGCCGAGTGTCACATGGAAACCGTGAAACCCTGTGAGCATGAAGAAAGTCGCACCGTAGATGCCTGAAGCCATCGTCAGGTGATATTCGTGCATGGCATGGCCGTACTCCAGAATCTGGAGGTACACGAAGATGAATCCCAAGGTCACGGTCAGCGCCAAGCCCGCAATCAGCCCGCGACGATCTTCGTGCAGCAACGCATGATGCGCCCACGTAACCGTCGCACCCGATGTGAGCAGAATGAGGGTGTTGATGAGCGGCAGGCCCCATGGACCGATGACGCCGGCCGCCGGCTCGAGATGCGTGGCGTCGGGTAACTGCAGCAGCGGCCAGGTGGCGTCGAAGGCCGGCCAGATCAGTTCCTGCAGAGGCCCCTTGGAGCCGTCACCACCCAACCACGGCACGGAGAACTGCCGCGCATAGAAGAGCGCACCGAAGAATGCTGCGAAGAACATCACCTCGGAGACGATGAACCAGATCATCCCCCAGCGAAAGCTGATATCCACCTGAGGGCTGTACTTTCCGGCCACGCTCTCGGAAATGACATCCGAAAACCAGCCCCAAATCATCACGAGCATCACCACCAAGCCCACGTTCATGATCGTCATGCCGTTGGCGTGGTGATTGAGCGAGTTGGCGAAGCCAAAGGCCGTCAGGAACAGGCCCACCGCCCCAACGATTGGCCATATGCTTGAATCCGGCACGTAATAGGCCGGTGTCTGGGTATTCGATGACGCCATTTCGCTGCCTCCCCGGTGGATTTTCCCTGGTCGTGCTTATCGTTGTGCTTACTGCTATTTACCTACTGGCTACGACGCCCGCTTGTCGGCCCCGATCGCTCCAGATCCCGCCGGCATCAACCGGCTGACTCACCCCGGCGGCAGAGGATCTGCTCCAGGCGTCGGATCGGAGACTCGTTGAGCAGCGCCAACCCGCGCTGGATTGCGCCGGGATGACTGGCGATCGGCTTGAGAAAGAAGGTGTAGGCGAGGGTCATGGTGCTTACGGACTTCGGCAGGTGGCTGCTCACCACGAAGCGTACCGGCATCACCTGCGATTCCCCGGCCCCGAGGCGTTGCTCGCTGAAGCAAAAGCAGTCGGTCTTCACGAAATATCGCGCCGCCTCACTCGGCGACACACTGTGTACCGCCGTACCGATCATGGCGGTGCGTCCGCGGTTGTGGGCGAAAAACTCAATCGGGGTCGCTTCCCCGGGGCGGACCTTCACGACCTTGGTCAGGGGGTAGAAATCCCACGGCAGGCCGTTGGTCTGTCCAAGAAATTGCACCGTCACCTCGCGATTTCCGTCCACCAGGGCGGTACTGGCAGTGGCCGCGTCCAGGCGGCGCGTAGTTCCGTTCAGCCCGGTGAGATCGCAGATGATCTCGTAGAGCGGAACCAGCGCGTAGCCGAATCCGAACATCCCCAGCACCACCGCCCCGAGCGTGAGCGCCGTGCGGCGATTGGCCGCCCCTAGCTCGCGATCCCGACCCGCACCCACGTTCATCCCCCTTCCGCCCGGAACACATGGCGCAAGATGAAGTAGGCGTAGATCCCGAAGGCGACAAGACCAAGCACCAGTAGCGTGCGGCGATTCGCCCGTGCCACGTCCGGTTGGCTGGAGCCGGAATGCCTCTCTCCGGCTGATGGCTCTCCCCGCTCGATCATCATGCCCACTCCAGCCTGCGCCTTGATCTCAACGCACGATGGGTGGAGTGGTGAAGCTGTGATAGGGCGCCGGCGAAGGGAGTGTCCACTCGAGGCCCTCCGCACCCTCCCACACCCGATCCGTTGCCTTCTCTCCACCCCGTACGCACTTGATCACGACAGCCAGGAACAAGAGCTGTGACAGACCGAAGGCAAAACCGCCGATCGACGAGATCATGTTGAAATCGGTGAACTGCACGGCGTAATCCGGAATACGGCGCGGCATGCCGGCAAGACCGAGGAAGTGCTGTGGGAAGAACAGGATGTTGACGGTGATGACCGAACTCCAGAAGTGCAGCTTGCCGAGTCGCTCGTCGTACATGTGTCCCGTCCACTTCGGCAGCCAGTAATACGTGGCCGCCATGATGGAGAACACCGCCCCGGTCACCAGCACGTAGTGAAAGTGGGCCACCACGAAGTAGGTGTCGTGGTACTGGAAGTCTACTGGTGTGACGCCGAGCATCAGGCCCGAGAAGCCGCCGATGGTGAAGAGCACCACGAAACCCAGGGCAAACAGCATGGGCGTCTCGAAGGTCATCGACCCGCGCCACATGGTGGCCACCCAGTTGAACACCTTGACGCCTGTGGGCACGGCGATCAGCACCGTGGTGTACATGAAGAACAGCTCACCGGCGAGCGGCATGCCGACGGTGAACATGTGATGGGCCCAGACAATGAAGGACAGGAAGGCGATGGAAGCCGTCGCATAGACCATCGACTCGTAACCGAAGAGCGGCTTGCGCGCGAAGGTCGGGATGATGGCGGACACGATGCCAAAGGCCGGGAGGATCATGATGTATACCTCCGGGTGGCCGAAGAACCAGAAGATGTGTTGGAACATCACTGGGTCACCGCCGCCGGCGGCATTGAAGAAGGATGTGCCGAAGTACTTGTCGGTCAGCAGCATGGTCACGGCGCCGGCCAGCACCGGAATGGAAGTAATGAGCAGGAAGGCGGTGATGATCCAGGTCCACACGAAGAGCGGCAGCTTCATGTAGGTCAGGCCTGGGGCCCGCATGTTGAAGATGGTGGCGATGATGTTGATGGCGCCCAGCACCGACGAGATACCCATCATGTGGACTGCAAGGATGAGGAAGGGGAAGGCCTCGCCCGTCTGCAGCACCAGGGGTGCGTACATCGTCCAGCCGCCCGCCGGCGCACCGCCGGGCAGGAAGAGTGTCGAAAGCAGCAGCAGGAAGGCGAACGGCATGATCCAGAAGGACCAGTTGTTCAGCCGGGGGAGTGCCATGTCGGGGGCCCCGATCATCACCGGCACCATCCAGTTGGCGAGGCCGACGAAGGCGGGCATCACGGCACCGAAGATCATCACCAGCGCATGCATGGTGGTCATCGAGTTGAAGAACTGCGGATCCACCAATTGCAGGCCTGGCTGGAACAGCTCTGCCCGGATCACCATCGCCATCGCGCCGCCGATGAAGAACATGATGAGCGCGAACACCATGTACATCGTGCCGATGTCCTTGTGGTTGGTGGTGTACAACCACCGACCGATGCCCTTGGCCGGGCCGTGATGGTGCTCGTGGTGGTCAGCGTGTGCGGCCGCGTGACTCATGGCAGTTCTCCTGTGATGGTCCTGGCGTTCGGAAATTCGGGCGCGAGGCGCCCGGGGGAGGCGATCAGCGGAACTCGGCGACCTTGACCGGTTGCAGGTCGTCGCCGGCGTTATTGCCGAAGCTGTTGCGCGCGAAGGTGATGACTGCGGCGATGTCGATGTCGCTCAACTGGCCGCCGAAGGCATGCATCTCTCCGGTGCCGAACATGACGAGATCTATCAGATCATCCATGGCACCGAGGACAACCTCACCGCCCGCAAGAGATGGGGCGGAGCCGTTGACGGCAGAACCGTCGGCTGCGTGGCAATCGGAGCACCGCGCCGCGTACACCTCAGCCCCGTGAGTCACCAACTCCTCGCGCGCCCATGCCCGCTTGGGATCCTGCTTCAGGGCCGCCGCTGCACGCTTCGCCTTGAATTCCGCAACCCATGCCGCATAGGCCTCGGGCGGGCGCGCATCAACCACGATGGGCATGAAGCCGTGATCCCGCCCGCACAATTCGGCGCATTGGCCACGATAGATGCCGGGCTCCTCGACCAAGGCCCATGATTCGTTGACGAAGCCGGGGATGGCGTCGCGCTTGAAACCGAGCGCGGGCACCCACCACGCATGGATGACATCGTTGGCCGTGGTCAGAAAGCGAACCTTCTTGCCCACGGGAATCACAACCGGGTTATCGACTTCGAGCAGATAGTTTTCGACGCTGGCCGGGTCCTCACCCGAGCCCAGCATGCGTGCGCGGTTGGAGTCCTGGTCGAGCTTGGAGAAGAACTCGACGTCATCTTCGAGATATTTGTAGTGCCACTTCCACTGGTAGCCAGTGATGAGGATGCTCATGTCGGCATCGGCGGCATCCTCGATATGAATGAGCGCACGCGTGGCGGGCACCGCCAGCCCCACCAGGATGAGGAAGGGCACCAGAGTCCAGATCACCTCTACCGTCGTGCTTTCGTGGAAGTGCGCCGCCTGGGCGCCGCGCGATTTACGATGGTGGAAGATCGACCAGAACATCACGCTGAACACGACCACACCAATAATGGTGCAGACCCACAGCACCAACATGTGCAGGTCGTAGGCGTTGCGGCTGATCGACGTGACCCCTCGGGTCAAGTTGAGTTGCCAGTCGGCGAGGGCCGCCGTGGGCATGAATCCCACGATGAGCAACAGTCGATGCAGGATGGACTTCATTCGACGACCTCCACGTTGCGGGGCGCGGGTACGCTGCCCGCGACCTTGTTGTTTGAACATCTCCAGAGGATCTTCACGGGCATGCGCTTGGAGCACCCCCGTTATCTTCCTGCTCTCCTTTTCCCACGGCTCCCGGCTGCGCACTCTCGCAGATGTTTTCGTGGCTGCTTCAGTCGGTCAACTTCGTTGTGCCAGCCTGCACCCGCACGGTTTCCAACGCCCGGCGCAGCAGGGCCGCCGCAACATCGCGTTCGCCCTCGGTCAGGAAGCGCCCCAATTCGACCTCGCGGCCGTGCACCGTGATCAGAAGGGCGCGCGGATGCCATTCGAGCGCGCCCTGGACGCGCCGGACGCGGGCCCAGGCCGTAGGGAGGGTCAGGCACTCCTGCGGCTTGCCCCTGCCACGCTCCACCCGCACCTCCACGGGCGAGATGCTGACCACCTCGCGGCAAGCGGCCTCGCTGAGAGAGACATGGAAAGCGGCGGCAACGGCGAGCAATTCAATCCCGGCGAAGGGCAGTACCAACGGAAACCCCATGGCCGTGAAGCCGAGCGCCACAGTCAAGGTAACGGCCGCAAGCACGGCGAAGACATGCTTGGCCTCGCCCCAGGTGAGAGAGCGATGGGGGACGAGAGTGAGGCGCTGGGATCCAGAGGGGCTGTGCTTGTCGAGCGAGACCATCAGCAGAGAATCCCTGGGCCGTCGTGGGAATGCAGTCCGCAGGGGCAAGCGTGCGCCCTATCACGGCATTCTGGTGCCGGCGAAGCTCCTCGCTCGCACCTCGTGGCCAAGGTAGCCGAGCGACCCTTCAGTCGCAAGACGTTATCGCACTGCACATTCAATGACGCCGGTCATTGCGGCGCGTGGGCCGGCTGCGTGGTTGCGTTTGGCGGTGATCTTCAGCGGGCCGTGGGGGCGACCATCGCAGCCACTGCCTCGACCAGCGGTGCAAGGGCGAGCTCGGACGGTTGCGACCTCATCACGCTGCCAAAACAGGGGCCGGGCAAGCACTCGTTGAGGGCGGCGATGGTCGATGTGCGCTCGGGGTAGTCGACCACCAGGTCGTTTGCTACCCAGCCCAGAAAGGCCTGGCCGCCGTTCCGGATGGCCTCCGCCGTCAGGCGGGCATGGTTGATGCAGCCAAGGCGTAGTCCCACCACGAGCAGAATGGGCCAGCCAAGGCGCGCCGCAAGGTCGGAGAGATCGAGTCCGGGGGCGAGTGGCACCCGCCATCCCCCAGCCCCCTCCGCAACCACGAAGGCGTGACGTCGGGCCAGTCGGCGTGCGGCGCCTTCGATGCGGGCGAGGTCGATCGTCACCCCGGCACGCGCGGCGGCCACGTGCGGCGCGATGGCTGGCTCAAAGCAGTACACGTTCAGATCGGCGGGCGCCGTGGCATGTCCCATGGCGAGGGTCAGTGCCTCGAGGTCCTCGTTCTGCAAGGTGCCATCGGGGCCGCGCGCTGCCCCGCTCGCGACCGGCTTGAAGGCCGCAGCGTCAATGCCGTGTGCGCGCAACGCTCGCACCAACCCGGCCGCGACCCAGGTCTTGCCCACCTCCGTATCGGTACCCGTCACGAAGAGCCCCGGGGTAAGCAGCACGCTATCCGTCGTCATGACGCTGGCCGCTCCGAACCGCTGCTCGGCAGGTAAGGCGCCTCAATCTTCACGATGGGATCCCCCGTCGCCCTCGCAGGGCGCTGAACGGAAAGGCCGCCACGGTGCTGCCGTCCTGCGGCCGGGTGTCGGGCCTGGGACCAAAGGCATGGGCATAAACGACCTCGTACGTAGCCGGCAAGGTACCATCCGGGCGCCGCCACTGTTCGTAGGCTCGAGCAAAGGCGCGCATTCGGCCCGGCCCGATCAAACCACGTTCTCGCTCTACCCTGGCATCACCCGTACCGAGATCGTGCAGGTCGCGGAGGATGGCTGGCGCGTGGGGATAGGTCAGGGTGATGTGCTCCACATCGACTACCGGCGCGCTGAATCCGGCGCGAATGAGCGCATCGCCGAAGTCGTGCAGATCGACGAAGGGTAAGCTCTGACCCATCCCTTGGGGGGGGCTGCCGGCACTGCCGGCACTCGCTGCCCACGCGGCGCGCAGTTCTTTCAGGGTGTCGGGGCCGAGGCTCGAGGCCAGCAGGAGCCCCCCGGGCTTCAGGACACGCAGGCTCTCCGCGAGAGCGCGGTCGGGCGGCGCACACCATTGCAGCATGAGGCTCGAGAAAACGAGATCCACCGCCCCGCTGACCAGCGGCAGTCGCTCCGCATCGGCGCAGATCAGTCGCTCGCGGCGCCACCAGCGGCCACGCCGCGATTCGCGCAGCATGCCGTGAGCGAGATCGAGGCCGATGATGTCGGCGCGGGGGTAGTGGCGTCGCAATCCCTTCCACGCAAAGCCGGTTCCGCAACCGAGGTCGAGGATGCGCGTCGGTTGCAGACGAAAGAGGTCGAGGCGTTCCAGCAGCCTTTCGCAGACCGCTTGTTGCAGTGCGGCGTGCTGCCGGTAATGCGATGCGGCGCGGCTGAAGTTCTGCGCCAACCGTCGCTTGTCGATGGTCATGACGGCCCCTGAGCCGCAGCGGCGTCGGCCCCGTCGGGCTCACCGATGTGCCGGAGGCAGGCAGCGAGGGCTGCTGGATCGGCCAGATGCAGGGCGTGTCCCATGCCGGGCAGGCGGCTCCAGGATCGGGCATGGGTAACCACCCAGTGTGGGTCGACGCCACCAGGCAGCAAGCGATCCCCCTCCCCTTCAATCAGCCGCACGGGCACCGCTGGGCGCGTTAGCCGCGCATCGAGGCGCTGCATGAGCCCGAGCGCAGCCGTGAGCCCCGGTCGCATCTCCCCGGGCAGCAGGTGATGAGCGAGTGCCCGCCGCACCTGCGCGGCATTGGGCGCTCCGAGCGAGACCAAGGCGTTGAAATGCCGCAGGGCAGCCTCGGGCTGGTCGTCGACCAGGGCACGGAGTTCCTCGATGGCTTGTCGCTCCAGGCCGGCTGTCCAGTCCGGTGCGGCGAGCCAACAGGGCGTGCTCGCGACCAGCACGACGCCGTCGATTGTGCTTGCGTGAGCGGCCAGGGCCAGGGCCAGGGTGCCGCCAAAGGACCAGCCGACACACCAGCCGGGTTTCAGGCGTGCTGCGAGCGGGCCATTCGGTCGTAGCCACTCCTCGGTTGGGTGCTCCCACGGCAGTTCGACCAGATTGGTCTCCCATTCCGCTGGCAGGTGTGCCAGGAGCGCCTCCCAGACGCCGGCGCGGTAGCCCCAGCCGGGCAACAGGTTGAGTACGAACCCGCTCAAGCCTGTGGCACCCGGGCCGTCGTGGGGGGAACGGGCTCCCTCGGCCAGCATGCCCAAAGGGCCGCCGCCAGTGCCTCGACCTGCGCCTCGGTATGTGCGGCCGTCAGACTCACCCGCAGTCGTGAACTGCCCTCCGGCACGGTGGGTGGACGAATGGCCGGGACCACGAATCCGACGTCAGCAAGGCGGCGGGAGATCTCTACGGCGCGACTTGCCTCGCCGACCAGAAGACCGACCACCGCACCCTCCGGTTGGGCGGTCAAAGGAAGACGCCCGGCGATTGCCGCAACGAATTGCTGCACCCTCTGACGCAGTATGCTGCGCCTGTCCGGCTCGTCCCGCAGCACCTCGATGGCCTTGAGGGTCACGGCGACGGCGGCCGGCGCGAGGGCGGTGGTGTAGACCGCCGGTGCAGCGACCTGACGCAGGAAGTCGATCAGGGCCTCGGGCCCGGCGATACACGCACCCTGGCTCGCCAGGGCCTTGCCGAAGGTGCCGACGATGATGGCTGGGCGCAGATCTGCCGGAAGGCTGACCGCCAGCCCGTTCCCCTGCGGGCCAAGCACGCCCAGTGCGTGCGCCTCGTCGACCAGCAGCGGCAAGCTCCGGTGAGCGGCGATTTCCGCCAGAGCGGCGAGCGGGGCCGCATCGCCATCCATGCCAAACAGGCTTTCCGTGGCGATGAGTTCGACCCCGGGTTGCGCGAGAAGGCTGGCGCAATGCGCCGCATCGGCATGCCGGTAGCGCCGCGCGCGCCCGCGCGCGAGTACCGTGGCCTCGAGCAACGAGGCATGATTCAGCCGATCGTGCAGCACGATGGCATGCCGCCCAAGGAAGGCCTGGGCCGCGAGATTGGCCTGGTAGCCTGAGGGCAGCACCAGTGCGGCCTCCTGCCCAAGCCACTCGGTTAGTCGAGCCTCGAGTTCGGCATGCAGCGCAGTACGCCCACCCAGGAGACCGGCCGCGCTGGCACTCGTGCCATAGCGTTCGAGGGCCGTCGCGGCAGCGGCGGCGAGCCGCGGGTCATGGGCGAGGCCCAGATAGTCGTTGCTCGCGAAGCCGAGGAGTCGGCGCCCATGGTCGATCACCCAGGGCGTGCCTTCCTGCGCCCGATCGCGCACCAGCGCCTGGCGCAGTAAGCCCTCACTTTCTCTCCGCCGGAGACGTTGGCGGCACGCTTCCGTCAGCGCGCTGGCACCGGGGGATCGGAGGGGCTCGATCATGGCTGCCGAGAGCCGGCGTTCAGACGGCCCGCATCCCGAGGCGCTCGAACAATCGCTGGTCATCGGTCGTGGCGGGATTCTCGGTCGTGAGCAGGAAATCCCCGTAGAAGAGCGAGTTGGCTCCGGCCATGAAGCAGAGTGCCTGGGCCTCGTCGGAGAGTTCGCGCCGACCGGCAGAGAGGCGAACCCGGGCCTTCGGCAACAGGATGCGCGCAGTTGCAATGGTGCGCACGAGGTCGAAGATATCGACCGGGGCGCTCTGTTCGAGGGGGGTTCCGGGTACGGGTACCAGCAGATTGATGGGGACGCTTTCCGGCGGGACCGGCAAGGTCGCCAGGGTACAGAGCATCGAGAGGCGATCCTCCACCGTCTCGCCCATACCGAGGATCCCGCCCGAGCAGATGCGCATACCGGCTTCACCCACGGCTTGCAGGGTGTCGAGACGATCCTGGTAGTCGCGAGTGGAGACAATGCGCCCGTAGTGGGCCCGCGAGGTGTCGAGGTTGTGGTTGTAGTAATCGAGACCGGCCTGACTGAGCCGCTCGGCCTGAGGGGCCGTCAGCATGCCGACGGTCAGGCAAGTTTCCAGACCCTCGGCGCGCACCGCCTCGACCAGATTGCAAAGGGCGTCCACGTCCCGATCCGTCGGGGCCCGCCAGGCCGCGCCCATGCAGAAGCGGGAGGCCCCGGCCGCACGAGCCGCGCGAGCGGCCTGCACCACGGGCGCCACCCCAAGCAAGGTGCCGTTCGCGAGACCAGTCGCATGGTGGGCGGATTGCGGGCAATAGGCGCAATCTTCGCTGCACCCGCCTGACTTGATGTTGAGCAACGTGCTCAACTGCAATTCGTCGGCTGCGAAGTGCTGCCGGTGTACCCGTTGCGCCTGGAAGATCAGATCCGGCAACGGCTGCCCGTAGCAAGCTCGGGCCTCTTCCAGGAGGAGCCCCGAGGCCTCTTGTTCCCCAGTCATCGGTTGAGCCTCGGTGATGGTCATGGCGTCTCCATCGAGATTTCGTGCATCCGGGATCATAACCACCCTGCGCTGCGTCTTGCGTGGCCCCGTCCCTTGCGCCCTGTGCCGGCGCCGGATCGTGGGTAGTGCACCTGCCTGCCCTGCCTGTCTTGCCGATCTTCCGTGGCGCAACTGGGCCCTTACGCCCGCCACCCATCGGCTTGCGCTGGATGCCCGCCTGCCGGTGTACGCGGCTTTCGCCTACCGCTTCCCGCTGGATCGCATCATCGCGAGGGTCAAGGCGGGAGGCACACCGCTGCTCCTCGATCACATCCTCCGCCTGGCCATCACCCACCTTCCCGAGGAGGTCGCCACGTTGTCGGGAGGAGCGGCACCTTGCGCGGTGCCGACCGCGCCGCGCAGGCTGCGGCGGCGCCAGATGGATTTGCCCCGGCAACTCTCGCAGGGCCTCGGCTCCGCGCTCGGAACCACCCCCATCGTCATCCCCTTCCGGGCCTCGGATGCCGGCCATGCTGCGCAGCATGGGCTTGGCAGGGCGGCTCGTCGAGCGCTCCGGATCAAGCCCTTGGACTATTGGTCGAGCCTTGCAGGGACGCGTCTGCTGCTGGTCGATGATGTCTGTACCACGGGCGCAACCCTCGCAGCCCACGTGCTCGCACTCGAGGAGGCGGGCGCAACAATTGTCGCTGCCTGTGTGCTGGCGTTGGCCGATCCACCGCGAGGTACCCCGGATCAGACGTCGAGGTTCACCACTGACAGTGCATGACGGTCGATGAAATCCCGGCGTGGCTCCACCTTGTCGCCCATCAAGGTCACGAACAATTCATCCGCCGCCAAGGCATCTTCTACTCGCACCTGCAGCAAATGACGGCTCTCCGTTCGCATGGTGGTTTCGGCGAGCTGCTCCGGGTTCATTTCACCCAAGCCCTTGTAACGCTGGATCTGCACCCCACGCTGCGCCTCGGCTAACAGCCAGTGGATAGCCTCGCGGGCATCCCGCACCGCATGTTGCCGCTCACCGCGCGCCACCCAGGCATTGCTTCCCAGTTGCAAGGATAAGCCCTCGGGCCGTGCCATCAGGCGCCGGTAGTCGGGTGAAGTGAAGAAGCGGGCGTCCAGGTCCTGTCGCGACAGCAGCCCATGAATGCGCAAATCCACCCGCACCAGGGGGCCGTGCAATTCGTTGGCGGGGACGATCTGAGCCGAGGCCCGGGTGCCTTTGTCCTCCGCATTGCGCAATTCCGCATCGAGTAGCTGCACCCAGCCCTGCACGGTGTCGGCGTTGTGCAGGGCCTCGGTGGTCAGGGCCGGGCAGACGCGTAATGCCTCGATCAGAGTCTCGCCGTAGCGACTTTCGAGTCGTTCAGCGGCCGCATCCGCTGTCTGGATAGCCGCACAGAGATCGCGCAGGCCCTCCCCGGTCAGCGCTGCTGCATCAGCGTCCGGATGCAGACTGGCATCCTGCAGGGCGATGTCGCGTAACACCTGCTGCAACTCCGTGTCGTCCTTGACGTATTGCTCCTGCTTGCCGCGCTGCAAGCGGTACAGCGGTGGCTGCGCGATGTAGATGTAACCCAGCTCGATGAGCGAGAGCATCTGACGATAGAAGAAGGTCAGCAGCAAGGTGCGGATGTGGGAGCCGTCCACGTCGGCGTCGGTCATGAGAATGATGCGGTGGTAGCGAGCCTTGGCTGGGTCGTATTCGTCACGACCGATACCGCAGCCAAGGGCCGTAATGAGCGTGCCAACCTCGGCTGAGGACAGCATGCGGTCGAAGCGGGCCTTCTCCACGTTCAGGATCTTGCCCTTCAGCGGCAGCACGGCCTGGAAACGACGGTCACGGGCCTGTTTGGCTGAGCCGCCGGCGGAGTCGCCCTCGACGATGAAGAGCTCGGATTTACTTGGGTCACGCTCCTGGCAATCGGCCAGCTTTCCGGGAAGGCCAGCCACGTCCAGCACACTCTTGCGCCGCGATAACTCCCGCGCCTTGCGGGCGGCCTCGCGCGCGCGCGCTGAATCCAACACCTTCTCGCCTATCATCTTGAATTCTGAGGGATGTTCGGCAAACCAGGTGGAGAGGCGTTCGCCCACCAACGAGTTGACCACACCGCGCACTTCACTGGATACGAGCTTGTCCTTGGTCTGGGAGGAAAACTTTGGGTCCGGAACCTTCACCGACAGGATTGCCGTCAGCCCCTCGCGAATATCCTCGCCGGTGATGTCCACCTTCTCCTGCCGGCTGGATTTCTGGATGCCGCTGGATTCCAGGAACTGATTGAAGCTGCGGGTCAGTGCCGACCGAAAACCCTCCATGTGTGCACCACCGTCCCGCTGCGGGATGTTGTTGGTGTAACAGAGGACCGTTTCCGTATAGCCATCATTCCACTGCAACGCGAGGTCCAGAGAAATGCCGTCCCGCTCTCCCTGAATGCGGATGACACTGGGATTCAGGGGGGTCTTTACTCGTTGCAGGTGCTCGACGAAGGCACCGATGCCGCCCTCGGAGTGAAACAGTTCGTGCTCATCGGTGCGCTCATCACGCAGTTCGATGCGTACCCCGGGGTTGAGGAAGGAGAGTTCCCGCAAACGACGGGAGAGCGTTTCGAAACTGAACTCCGTCTGCGTGAAGGTGGCCGGGCTGGGCTTGAAGCGGATGGACGTTCCCGTCCGATCCGCCGCCGCAACACGGGCTATGGGCGCAATCGCTTCCCCGTGCCGGTAGGACTGCCGGTAGTGTCCGCCTTCTCGCCACACCTCGAGTTCCAGGCTTTCGGAGAGGGCATTGACCACGGACACGCCAACGCCGTGCAGTCCGCCGGACACCTTGTAGGAGTTTTCGTCGAACTTTCCGCCTGAATGCAGCGTGGTCAGGATGACCTCGGCAGCCGAGCGACCCTCTTCCTGCATTTCACCGACCGGGATACCCCTTCCGTTGTCGGCGACACTCACCGAGCCATCCGTGTGCAGATCGATCACTACATGGTCGCAGTAGCCCGCAAGGGCCTCGTCGATGCTGTTGTCGACCACCTCGAAGACCATGTGGTGCAGACCGCTACCATCATCGGTATCGCCGATGTACATACCCGGTCGCTTTCGAACGGCATCCAGCCCTTTGAGGATGCGGATACTGCCCTCGTCATACGCCGGATTGGGTGAGGAGTCGGTGGGATGGTCGGTCAAAAGCTTGCCTCTTCAGATGGTCAGTCAACCAGTTGGCCGTGTTCCACGTGGAACTTTCTTGCGGTAGACGCCGCTGGAATCAGCCCGACATCGGTCGTCGTCAGAAAGACCTGCGCACCACTTTCGTTCAAGAACTGAAGTATTCGCTGCCGCGCTGCACCGTCGAGCTCCGCTGCAATATCGTCAACCAACATTAACGGCGACTCGCCGATTGCCTCCTCTATGCAGGCAGCCTGCGCGAGCAGCAACAGACAGGAAGCAAGCTTGCCCTGGCCTCTGGATGCATGGTGCCGCAGGCCGCGCTCCCCCACTCTGAGGGCGACATCGGCACGATGAGGGCCGACGAGCGTTCCACCAACCCGACGATCCTCATCCAGGCGTGACTGGAGCTCTACAGAGAAGCTTCTGTCTTCAGCCCAACCCTGTCGGTACGAAAGCTTGAGGGAATCGCCGAGCAGCGCCATCGACTGCCCCTGCACCCAATCTCGTAACGCGACGAAGATCCGCTGGCGTTGCGCATTCAGGGCCTCGGCCTGACGTACGAGCAAGCCGTCGAACGCCGTCCCGCCAGAGGGCCCTTCCGTCATCAACGCAGCATTCCTTTGTCGCAGCGCCCGATGATACCCGAGCCACAGCTCAAGGTATCCGGGTTCCACGTGGAACAATGTGGTATCAAGCCAGCGGCGGCGACCCTTTGGACCGCCCTCGATGAGCTCCGAACTGCCCACATCCAGCACGACCTGGGGCACCGCTCTGGCCAGCGCTGCGGCAGATCGGACCGGCTGTCTCCCGACACTTATTGCAGCCCGCCCTACCCCACGCTCTACCCCGATGACGCAGGCGCCAGCACGGCCACGGACCCGACCGTTAACCACCAGGGCATCAGCACCCCAGCGCGTGAGCTCCCGGAGCCCGCCGGAACGAAAGCTGCGGCCTGAACCCAGGACATGGATGGCCTCCAGCAACGCCGTTTTTCCGGCCCCATTAGCCCCCGCGAGCACGTTTAGCCCAGCACCGGGTTCCAGCACCGCCCGCTCCACACAGCGGACGTTGGTCACTTCAAGCCTTTCCAGGCGCATCCGCGTTCAAGATCTACCGGACTTCATCCAGTCACCTCAAAGCCTCATGGGCATGACGACATAGCGATCGAGTGACCCCTCGCTCGCCCGCAGCAGACAGGAACTGTTGGGATCGGTGAACTCGATGGCGACCGTCTCCACATCCATCGCCGCGAGGGCCTCAAGCAGATAACTGACGTTGAAGCCCACCTCCAGCGGCTGGCCGGTGTAGCTCACCTCCATCTCCTCCTCCGCCATCTCGAGTTCCGGGTTCTGCGCCGACACCTTGAGTAACCCATCCGCGAGATTCAGCCGGATGCCCCGGTATTTTTCGTTGGACAGGATCGCGATCCGGTTGAATGCCTGTCGCAGCGCTTCACGTGGGGCCTCCAGCACCGCCCGTGCCTCGCGCGGCAGCACCCGCTCGTAGTCCGGATAACGGGCGTCCACCAGACGACTCACCAGGCGCTGATGACCCACCGTCAGCGCCAGATGGCTCGCTGCGATGATCACACTGGCCACGTCGGCGGCATCGGGCAACAACCGCAAGGCCTCACTGACCCCCTTCCGCGGCAGGATGAACTGCTGCAACTCGCTGCTGACCTCCTGCTCCAGGGTCTGCTCGGTCAGGGCCAGACGATGACCGTCGGTAGCGACTGCCCGCAACCGTGCGCCCGCCAGTTCGACGAGAAGGCCATTCAGGTAGTAGCGGAAATCCTGCTGCGCCATGGCGAACTGGCTGCGCTCGATGAGACGCCGCAGCGACCGGGCCGGCAGTTCAAAGCGGATCCCCCCCTCCACCTCGGGCACACGCGGGAAGTCGGCCGCCGGTAAGGTCACCAGTGAGAATCTGCTCCGCCCCGCCCGCAACAGCAGATGGTTCTCATCCTGCTCGATCTGGCATTCGAGGCCCTCAGGCAGGGCGCGCACGATGTCGTGCAGCTTGCGCGCGTTGACCGTCGTCGATCCGCGCACCATCACCGGATGGTCACTGCGGAAACTGACCTCGACCTCGTTGTCACTGCCCACCATCTCGATGCCGGATTCATCGGCGAGAATGAGCACGTTACCGAGGATAGGGACTTTGGCGCGTCTCTCCACCACCCCGACGATGGTACTCAGTGGCCGCAGCAAGGCTTCTCGGGTCAACAGAAGTTTCATGATGGAAGATCTTTCCTGAGACTGATGATTAGGCCTGTGCGCAAGTCTAACAGCGCTGATTTATCTTTCACTTTCAATAAGTTGGTAGTCATCTTGGGCTGTTCGCAAAGACCTTGCCAAGCCTTCGACAAGCTGTGGATGACTGCCTCCCCGGAGTTGTCCACAGGCAGCCCAGGGGCCTGTGGACAGGGCTTTCCCCAGCTTGTCCCTCACACCGAGAGGCCTCGCAGCAGGTTGTTGTAGTCCTCCTCCAGCCGCGCCTCAGACCGCCTGAGCTCGGCCACCTTGCGCTGGGCATGCAGCACGGTCGTGTGATCCCGCCCGCCGAAAGCAGTACCGATCTCCGGCAGGGAATGGCTCGTCAGTTCCTTGGCGAGCGCCATGGCAATCTGCCGTGGGCGGACGACGGAGCGCGTCTTCCGGCGTGACAACAAATCACTCACCCGAATGTTGAAGTACTCGGCCACCACCTTCTGGATGTTGTCGATGGTGATCTGGCGCTCTTGCAGGGCGAGGAGATCGGCCAGGGATTCGCGGGCGAAATCGAGCGTGATGGGCGCGTTGCGGAAGGACGCATTGGCCATGACCCGGTGCAGGGCGCCTTCGAGTTCACGGATGTTGGAGCGGAAGCGCTTGGCCACGAAGAAGGCGACGTCGTCGGGCAGTTCCAGGCCCTGACGCTGCGCCTTGTTCTTGAGGATGGCGACCCGGGTCTCGAGTTCGGCCGGGTCGATGGCGACCGTCAGACCCCAACTGAAGCGGGAGCGCAGGCGCTCCTCCACCCCGGTGACCTCCTTGGGGTAGCGGTCGCAGGTGAGCACGATCTGACGCTGGCTTTCGACCAGTGCGTTGAAGGTGTGGAAAAGCTCTTCCTGCGAACGATCCTTGCCGGCGAAGAACTGGATGTCGTCGATGAGGAGTGCATCCACCGAGCGATAGCGCTGCTTGAACTCGCTGATGGTGTTGTGTTGCAGCGCCTTGACCATCTCGGCCACGAAGCGCTCCGAGTGCAGATAGGCAACGCGGGCACCCGGACGCAATTCCAGCAGTCGGTTACCCACGGCCTGCATGAGGTGCGTCTTGCCAAGGCCCACACCTCCGCAGATGAACAGCGGGTTATAGGCTGAACTGGGATTGCCCGCGACCTGGAAGCAGGCGGCCCGGGCCAATTGGTTCGATTTACCTTCGACGAAGGTGTCGAAGGTGTAGTCGACCTTCAGACCGGTCGGCTCACCGGCCCCTGCCGGCCATTGGCCAGTGCCGCCTGGTTGCCCAGCCGCAGCAACTCTCAGAGGCGCAGCCGATGGCCGCGAGGGCAGAGGGTCGGTCTGCGCACGGAGCCGCGATGACTGCACGCTGCCGATGATGAGGCGCACCTGAACCGGCCCGCCGGCGGCCTCGCTGAGCACCTCCACGATCCGGGGCAGATGGCGCTGCTCGACCCAATTGCGCACAAAACCATTCGGCGCGAGGAGCGTGACGCTGGCCCCCTCCTGCTGCGCCTGCAAAGGCAGGACGTACTTACGCACCTCTTCCGGAGGGAGTTCGGACTCCAGGCGGACGACGCAGCTCTCCCAAAGGCTCAGGCTAGACATCGTGACCTCGGAGGATGGCCCGGGGCGGGACACCACCGGGCCGGTCATTTTACACTTCGCCGAGACCACCGCCACGCTGCAACGCGTTGACACTGTCCCTCGAGCCTCGCTAAAGTCACCGACCCTTAATACGGATCGCCGTCATGAAGCCGACCTTCAATCCCAGTGTCCTCAAGCGCAAGCGTACGCACGGTTTCCGCGCCCGCATGAAGACCCGAGGCGGTCGTCAGGTGATCAGGGCCCGTCGCGCCAAGGGCCGGCATCGCCTCACCGTCTGACGGATCTGACCCAACCCGGGCAGGATGCTCGTCACCCGTGGGCCGCGCGCCTGCGCGGTGCCGCGAGCTTCAAGCGTGTATTCGCCGGGCGTCGTCTTCATGGTCGCGCGTTCAGTGTCACCTGGAAGGCCAGCGACCAGGAAGGCCCACGACTTGGGCTAATCGTCAGCCGCAAGACCTCCAAAAGCGCCGTCGAACGCAACCGGCTCAAGCGCCTCATCCGTGAGTCCTTTCGCCGCCACCATCCGGTCATTGGCAAGCGCGATGTCGTAGTCACAGCGCGCAGGGAAGCAGTCGCCCTGCCCGGGCGCGAACTCTTGCTGGAACTCGCGAGTCTCTGGTGTCGGCTCCCCTCCTGACACTCCCGCTGCGCCTGTGCATCCGCGCCTGGCAGTTGCTGGCAAGTCCTGTGCTGGGGCCGAATTGCCGCTTCTACCCAAGTTGTTCTCACTACGCATTGCAGGCCCTCGAGGTCCACGGCCCTCTGCGGGGGCTTTGGTACGCTGTACGCCGTCTGCTGCGTTGCCACCCCTGGCACGCCGGTGGGCACGACCCCGTCCCGCCGCTGCGTGCGTCATCCATCGAGTGT
>DNIF01000119.1 GCA_003485715.1 Gammaproteobacteria bacterium | reverse complement strand
GTGGCTGACAAAGGCGAATCCTCGCGCGAGATGAGATGGAAAGGCGACGCAGGATCCTAGCAGGGGTGCCCGCGACTGCGACACCTCGCAGCATCTGGCGTGTGTCTGCGGGTGCGTTCGCGCGGCCGGCTGAGCGCCGATGCCCTGATTGCCTCCTCACATCGCCCCCTCGCGCAGACGCGGGTTGACTGGCTATCCTGCGCGCTCATGAGTCGGCTCACACGCATCGTCACTCGCACCGGAGATTCGGGCACCACCGCGCTCGCCGACGGTTCGCGCATGTCCAAATCGGCGCTGCGCATCGTGGCCATGGGGGAGGTGGATGAGCTCAACAGCCAGTTGGGCCTGCTGGCCGCAGAGGCAACGCTACTGCCCGAGATTGCACGGCTGGAGGACATCCAGCATGCGCTCTTCGATCTGGGTGGCGAGCTGGCGATGCCCGGTGTGCAATTGCTTACGCGCGAGGACGTGCTCGGCCTCGAGGCCGACATCTCGGCCTGGAACGCGGCCCTGCCCATCCTGGACGAATTCATCCTGCCCGCAGGCAGCCGTGCCGTCGCGCAGACGCACGTCGCCCGGGCAGTGTGTCGCCGCGCCGAACGGGCACTCGCGGCCATCATGCTGCAAGAACCGCTGGCAAACTTTTCACTGCCCTTCGCCAATCGTCTTTCGGACTGGCTCTTCGTGCTGGCCCGCCGGGTTGGTGTGCGCGAAGGGGGCACGGTACGTTACTGGTCGCGCACGCGCCGGGAGCGGGTGGCCGGTGGCGCCACCGGGGCCGAGCCGAAGCAGGACGGCTAGATCCCGGGTGCCGCCCCCCGGCGTGCCGCCCGTGCCGCGACCGCCCGCGCCACGAGGTGCCGGGATAGATCAGCGGCGGCCTCGGCATCCAGACCGCGTGCTGGATCGCAGAGGAAGAGGCCGGGTTCGTCTGGACCCCAGGCCGAGGCATCGGCATCGAGCGCGGCCCAGGGCGTGGGTTTGCCCAGTCGTTCCAGGTAGGCTCGGGCGAGATCGCCCCGGGGGCGGTCGTCGAGGCCAAGTCGGACACCGAAGCGGGCACGGATGTCACCGTGGAACCATTCCATGATTCGCGGATGAGGCAGCCGGAGCCGCCATTCGCTGGCGAGCACCAGTTGCACCCGACTGAAGCGGCGGAGGATGGCCTCGAAGTTGGCGATGAGCTGGCCGTCCAGCGAGCCGGACGGTTCACGTCGCGGGCGTCTGAGGACGCCCTCGAACTCGACGAAGAGAAGCATGCGTTGCGTTGCTGTTCTTTGCGGGGGTGGGTGAGAGACGGCGCGAGCCGGTTCAGGGTGGCGGCTTCATGAGTTCCAGCACCCGACCGTCGCGCTCGAGCTTGAGTTGCCCGAGAAAGGAGTTGCCGAGCAATACGTGGGTCGGCGATTCGCCGACGATGATGGAGGCGCTCACGTCATGCAAGCGGATGGAGCCGACGCTCACCGTCGCGAGCTTGAGATTGAAGGTCTTGACGACCCCGGAGGCGGTGGAGGCCTGCCCGGGCTGGCCCTTTTTCTCGTAGTCGATACCGATGCGGCGGGCCTCATTACTGTTCAGCACCACATAGGTGGCACCGGTGTCGATGAGGAATTCCACCGGTGTGCCGTTGATGTTGCCCTGGGTGAAATACATGCCGCTCTGGTCCGGGTAGACCGCCACCTTGGCCCCGTCTGGAGGACCGCGGAAACGCGAGCCGATGTGGCGCCCGAGTTGCACCTCCTGCTCGATGCCATCGATCAGAAGCACGGCCGAACGGCTGTCGGCGCGCTTGAGTGTCACGCCGGCCTCCGAAGCCTCACCGACCTTCAGCACCTCGCGTTTGCCATCGATCTCGAGTACCGCGCGGTCCTTGAACAAGGCCTGCACGCGAACCTCGGCGGCGCTGATCGCGGTCGCGAAGGAGAGAGCGAAAGTGAGGCAGGCGGTCAGATGCGCGATCACTGGCAATTCTCGCCACCACCTGGTTGCGACCGGAGGGGCCAAGTGCGTGGCGCCGCGGTGCGCGGGGTGGGCTGGACGTACCATTACCGGCAGGGATGCATTCACGGGCGTCGGGTCCAGGCTCGCCTTTTTCAATCGCAAGGGCGGGAGGTCGCATGACCCGCAGGATTCTAGTGGTCCAGCACAGCCACAACGAGGGCCCGGCCGCACTCGCGGCCTTTCTGGATGCCTTGGATATCGGCTGGACCCTCTGCCGTCTGGACCGGGGTGAGCCCCTGCCCGATCCACTCGCCGGCTGGCGTGCGGTGGCGCTGCTCGGTGGCACCATGAGTGCCTACGACGACTCCGTGCCTTTCCTGGCTGCCGAACTCCGCTTCATCGAAAGGCTGCTTGGGGCTGACCAACCGGTGCTCGGCATCTGTCTCGGCGCGCAGTTGCTGGCGCGCGTCCTGGGCGCTCGGGTCGAGGCCATGCCGGTACGGGAGATCGGCTGGCATCCCGTACGGATGAGTCCACAGGCGGCCGCGCTCTTGTCCCGGGAAACGGCCGCCGCCGGGGTCCCCCACGTTTTCCAATGGCATGGCGACGCCTTCGAGCTGCCGGCGGGTAGCCAGCGCCTGTTCATGGGGGATGTCTGCCCCGAGCAGGGTTTTCACGTCGGCACGCGCACCATCGCCGTACAGTTTCACCCGGAGGTGGACGAACCGACGCTCCGGCAGTGGGTGCGGGCAGAGGCCGCCTGGCTCGCGCGGCAGCGTGGCCAGCCGCAGGTACAGGCTGGTGAGGAGATTCTTGGTGAAGCGGTCGCGCGCCTCGCCGCACTGCGGCCGCTGTCCGAGGCCCTGTATCGCGCCTGGCTCGACTTGCCGCCACGCGGTCATTGACACCCGGGCTCCGGACTACAACGCTCCGGTCTTGCCTCTCATCAGCTGCGACCAGTCCCGTTGCCAACCCGGCGGTCGCGGCTGCCGAACATCCAGCCATGGCGAGGGGCGTCGCCGGACTTTGGGGCGGCAATGCGCTCCGGCCTTGCCGCCGGGCGTCCGGCGGGGTCACAGAGCACGGTAGAGGCGGGATGCACAGCGAAGAATTTCACCCCTGGCAGCACACGCACACCTTCGGTCAGGATCGGCGGCGGCCAGGTGAACGACGCACCCTGATCGTCATCGCCCTCACGGGGGCCATGATGGTGGTGGAGATCTTCGCCGGAATGGCGTTTGGTTCCATGGCCCTGCTTGCCGATGGTCTGCACATGGCCTCGCACGTGGTGGCCCTCGGCGTCAGCGCCCTGGCCTACGTCTATGCCCGTCGGCACGCCCACGACAGCACCTTCAGCTTCGGCACCGGCAAGGTCAACACGCTGGGAGGCTTCACCGGTGCCGTGCTGCTGGCGGTGTTCGCTGCCCTGATGGGGTGGGAGAGTCTGGCGCGGTTCGTCCAGCCGACCGCGATCGTCTTCGATCAGGCAATTCTCGTCGCGATCCTCGGGCTAGTCGTCAACGGCATCAGTGCGCTCATCCTCGGAATGGGTCAACTGCCGGAGGATGGCGACCATGCCCACGGGCATGAACATGGCCATGCGCATCAGCACCACGATCACAACCTCGAATCGGCCTATCTGCACGTCCTGGCCGATGCGGCCACTTCCGTCCTGGCAATCATCGCCCTGCTCGCAGGGAAGTATCTGGGCCTGCTGTGGATGGACCCGGCCATGGGCATCGTGGGTGCGATACTGGTCGCACGCTGGGCCTTTGGCCTGTTGCGGACCACCAGCTCCATTCTGCTCGATCGTCAGGGACCGGAGACGCTCAGCCGCAGCATCAGGCAGGGCATCGAGCTCGATCACGACAGTCAAATCACGGACCTGCATCTCTGGTCCATCGGTCCTGACCTCTACGCGGTCATCCTGACCATCGTCGCTCAGGAACCTCGAAGCCCGGGCGAGTACCGTGCCCGTATCGCGCAGCATCCCCAGCTTGCGCACATATCCCTCGAGATTCACCGGCGTCCCGTCACCCTCGCCGCTGGGGTCGTTGGACTTGCGCAACCCGACCATCCCGCCTGAGGTCGGGTACTTCGGACCCCTGCGTGATTCCTGCGAAGGCGGGAATCCAGGGTCGTCACGGCGGCGCCACGGAAGGGCTGGATCCCCGCCTGCGCGGGGATGACGGCTGTGCGGCGGGGATGACGGTGGTGCGCGGGGATGACG
>DNIF01000057.1:2432-2934 GCA_003485715.1 Gammaproteobacteria bacterium | reverse complement strand
GGCGGGGGGGACGCCGGTGAATGGCAGACCGCCCGACCGATCTTCAGCATCTTCGCTCATCGACCGCAGTACCCTCCGTCTTCGGTGGGGCGTTTGCAGGGGGCCGCCGACCGGCCGTGCTGCGCGTAGGTAGTACGAAGTGCGGGAGCGACAGTTACTCGGCACTAAAAGTTAGTCGCTTGACCATGTGTGGGCAAAGCCACGCGGCACTTGCGTCACGTGCGCCATGGACCACAGCTGAAGTCTGCGCGAAATCTTTGGTCGTGTGGGCAGTGGACTACACTCTGATGTGGAAGCGTCTGCGATTGCAGGAGGTCTTCCCGGCCCGCAAGCGCGGTAAAGGGGCGGGCCTCATCGGCCGCTACCCGCGCCATGGAGAAGAGGATCGGGTCACGAGCGGCGCGGGTCTTCGCGTTACGCCCTGCTTTGGCGCTGCTGCTAGGCCTTGCCGCGGCATTGCCGTGTCTTGCGGTCGCCGCCGATCCAGGTGCCAGGGCCGCCT
>DNIF01000057.1:0-2112 GCA_003485715.1 Gammaproteobacteria bacterium | reverse complement strand
GATCCAGGTGCCAGGGCCGCCTTCAACGACGCGGTGGCGTTGTACAAGGCCGGCCAGCTTGGCAAGGCCCAGGCCGCCTTCGAGGCGCTGGCGTCCGGGGGTGATCCGCGCGGCGAGTTTGCACTGGCCGTGATGCACGAGCACGGACAGGGGGTGCCGCGGGATCTGGAGCAGGCCAAGGCGCATTATCGACGCGCGGCGGAACGGGGCTATGTGAAGGCGCAGTTGAATCTGGGTCTCCTGCTCGAGGCCGAGTCGGCCGGGCGGGCGGAACTCGTCGCGGAGGCGGCGCACTGGTTCACGGCAGCGGCGGCCCTGGGTCAGCGGGACGCATTGCTGCGGCTCGAAGGCCTGGCAAAGCGGGGTGTACCGGCGGCTCGGGCGGGGCTTGGGCGCCTCCATCTGACCGGCTCCGGTGTGGCCAAGGATCCGGGCATGGCCCTGGGGATGCTGGAATCCGCGGCGCACGCGGGGGTCCGGGATGCGGCCTACAACCTCGGCGTGATGCACGAAGTGGGGATCGGCGTGGAGCGGGACGCCCGCAGCGCCGCCATCTGGTATCGCGAGGCCGCGCGTGCCGCAGACGTTACGGCGGGCTACAACCTCGGCCTGCTGCTCGCGCGCGCACCGGAACTGACGGAGGAGTTCGGGTCGCCCGAGCCCTGGCTTGCCGAGGCGGCCGCCCGGGGGGATGCGCGTGCGGCCCACGCCCTGGCCCTGTGGCTCGAGCAACGTCCGCTATCAATGGTGGATGCGACCCGAGTGCTCTCGCTCTACGAACTGGCTGCCCGGGCCGGCAAGCCGGCCGCGCAGGTCAATCTGGCCTATCTGCTCGCCCACCCTGATAGCGATGATGCGCAGCTCGAACTGGCCTACGCCTGGACGTTGTTGGCCGTCGAGGCGGGCAGCAATGTGGCCGAGGCGAACCTCCGGCGACTGGACGCGCTTTTGGCGGTGTCGGCGCGCGAACGGGCGCGCGAACGGGCGCGTGAATTGCTGGATGCGCCGCCCGACTTCGTTCCCGCCACTACGGATGGCCTCGCCGGGCGGCTGGCTGACTAACCGCTTCGCCCGCTCGCCGTGAACTGATCCAGCAACGGGGCCTGCTCCCGATCTGCACACGCGGCGGATCCGGATTGAGCGTCGAGTTGACGGTGGTGGATGAACAGGCGACGCGCGGGCCAGCCGCCGCGTTGCTTCAGCACACGCATATCCACACCCCCGGGACTCGCCTCGATCGAGAGCCGCAGACTGGCGGGTGAGGGCTGCCGGGCGGCCTCGGCGGGACGGAAGATGATCCCCCAGGTATCACCGGCCTCGGCGGCCAGTTGCAGGCGCCGTAGTGCCACCGGATCTACCTTGGGCAGCCAGCCGAGCACCGCCGCGCAGGTGCCTGAGCGCAGTGCCTGTTCCAGTGCCCAGAGTGTGTCCCGGTGCGGGCGGGTGTGTATCCAGAGCACACTTTGCACATGCAGGCCCCGGCCCGCGAGCGCCGGCGCGTAGGGAATGTAGGGTGGGGCCACCCAGGCCAGCCATTGGCCACCCCGCGACAGACGGGCCAGGGCTGGCATGAACAGGCTTAGGGAGCCCGGGCCTTCGGCCTGGCCGAGGACCTCGGTGAGGCCACCCTGTGGCCAGCCACCGCCCAGGGTTGTGTCCAGATCCTGGGAGCCGGTGGGGATGACGGCATGCCGGGCGGCCCTGGCCTCGGCCCCGCGCCAGAGACGGCGACCGTCGAGGAGCGATTCCAGCGGGGCTGCCGTGGCCTCGGGTGGCCACGAGGGGGTGTGCAGGGTGTCGTGTGTGTGCATGGCGAGGAGGCCTGGTAGCAGTGCTGCGTGCGGGTGCTCGTGGGGCGGGACGGCTTTCACGACAATGGCCCACCACGGCGCAGGACTCCGACGGCGAGGCCCTCGATGGTGAGGCTGCCCGCGCGGAGATCCACTTCGATGTCGGGGTAATCCGGGTTCGCTGCGAGGAGCCGGACCAGATGCCCACGTTGCCGGTAACGCTTCACCGTGACCTCGTCTTCCAGACGGGCGACTACGATGCGACCGTTGTCGGCAGTGGCCGATCGATGCACGGCGAGTAGATCGCCATCGAGGATGCCGG